>JAFNYG010000039.1 GCA_017383325.1 Alphaproteobacteria bacterium
TCGCATGGCGCATTTTCAATAAACATAGACTTCTGTGCCAAAACTAATTTACAGTCTGTTCGTTTCATCATATTGATATGTTCTGTGGTATTTAATCCTGTATCCAGCATCAACGCCCGTGCCCCCTGGGACGTAATTGCAAAGTACGACCGCAGAAAGTCCGGTGTATTACCCGATAAAATCGCAACCGTATCGCCTTTTTTGATACCAAATCGTTTTGCCAACAACACTGCGCGCTGTTTCACACGCTTCAGTAAATCTGCATATGTTTCATTCTGACGGACAAAGAAAATACCGTCCTTGTTCCGCGAACAAACATCTTGCAGCATTTCATAGATATTTTTCATCATAATAATGACCTTATGTTCTATTAATTATGTCGGAATCACCATAACACCGACATGAATAATATAGCCACTTTATACAGGAAAAACAACCCAATATTAAAAATATCGGATTCAAAATCCGCCCATCTCAAACTCTACATATAGTAAAACATATAAAAAAATCATCAATATTTTGTAAAACATGTATAAAATCCGAATCGTTTTAAAGTATAAAATTGATTTTTTCCTACACAAAATGTCTATTCGTATCATTTTACCGATTCTGTTTTCATGCTGTGACATGCAGAAAATCCCCTTTTTCAAAAGTAAAGTAAAAAATAATTTTTTTTTGCTTTTTTCTATATTGCTTACCCCCAAGCAAAACTATATATTGTAATCAAATCAAACAAACAACCACTATATGTTGTGTTTTTACAAGAATGGGAGTTATCAAAATGTCAGAAACACAAAATGAAATCAAGATTCAGATTACACCAACACTGACCACCCGACTGGTTGCAGTGCAAAAACGTGGCGGGGAAACAGTTCCATTTGACGCCAAGAAAATCTATGACGCAATTAAAAAGGCCGTCGCGGTTACCACAGAACTGTCAGATGTAGAGGTTGTAAAAATAACCCAAGACGTATTAAAACGCATGGACGAAAAGTACGCGTCCAAGACACCAACTGTTGAAAACGTCCAAGATGCAGTTATTCAAACATTGATGGATAATCGCGCCTATAAAACAGCCGAAGCCTATATTATTTATCGCCAAAAGCGCACCGAAATTCGTGAATCAATGGTTGATGCTGTCGAAATTATCGAAGGTTATGTTGGTGGCTCGAATTGGCGTATCAAAGAGAATGCAAATGTTGGCTATTCCATCGGTGGCCTGATTTTGCGAACCAGCGAACGCGTCACCGCGGAATACTGGCTAAACCTGTATCCGCGGGCGGTTGCTGAGGCACACAAAACCGCCGCCATTCATGTTCACGATCTGGGATGGTTAACAGGTTATTGTGCGGGATGGTCACTGCGTGAATTGTTATACGAAGGTTTCAATGGCGTTCCCGGATACCTGCAGTGCGAACCGGCGCGCCACATGGCCACTGCCATTTCACACATGGTGAATTTCTTGGGCACATTGCAAAATGAATTTGCCGGCGCCCAGGCATTTTCATCCGTTGACACATATCTGGCCCCATACGTCAGGATTGACAACCTGTCATATGCGGACGTAAAAAACGCCATGCAAACACTGATATTTAACTGCGCGGTACCATGTCGCTGGGGCACACAGACACCATTTATCAACTTTACATTTGATTGGACATGCCCGAATGATTTGAAAAACCAGCGTCCATTCATTGGCCGCAAACAGGCGGATTTTACATACGGCGATTTACAGGCTGAAATGGATTTGATAAACAAGGCCTTCCTAGAGGTTATGACCGAAGGCGACGCACTGGGCCGTCCATTTACATTCCCAATCCCAACGTATAACATCACACCTGATTTCCCATGGGAACACCCAAATGTAAAACCATTATTTGAATTGGCGGCGAAATACGGCATTCCAAACTTTCAGAACTTCCTAAATTCTGATTTGAATCCAACCGATGTGCGCTCTATGTGCTGTCGCCTGCGTCTGGATGTACGCGAATTGTTAAAGCGTGGTGGTGGCCTGTTTGGTTCCGCAGAAAAGACGGGCTCAATCGGGGTTATAACCATTAATCTGGCACGCCTGGGGTATATCCACCGTGGCAACCGCGAAGGTCTGTTCACTGAATTAAAACGCCTGTTGGATTTAGGACGCGACGCCCTAGAAATCAAGCGCAAGATTATTTCCAAGAACATGGAACGTGGTCTGTATCCATTTACAAAGCGTTATCTGGGCGATTGGAACCATCACTTTTCAACAATTGGCGTAAACGGCGCAAATGAAATGGTCCGCAACTTTACAGGCGACCGCGAAAACATTGCAACCCCAATGGGGAAAAAATTGGTCCTGGATGTTATGGACTTTATCCGTGACAATCTGGCGACATTCCAGGAACAAACTGGCAACCTATACAATCTGGAAGCGACCCCTGCCGAAGGCTGCTCGTATCGCTTTGCCAAGACCGACGTCAAAAATTTCCCAGACATTATCACTGCGGGAACACCTGACGCGCCATATTACACAAATTCAACCCAGTTGCCTGTGAACTTTACAGACGACCCATTTGTTGCCCTGGAACACCAGGAAGAATTACAACGCAAATACACAGGCGGCACAATGCTGCACCTGTACATGGGTGAACCTGTATCCAGTGGTGATGCAGCACAGAAAATCGTGCGTACAATATTCGAAAATTACAAGGTACCATACATGACACTGACACCGACATTCTCGATTTGTCCAAAGCACGGATATCTGCCAGGCAAACACGAATTCTGTCCAAAATGCGACGCAGAAAACGCCGCCAACCAGGACACAACCGAACAACAATAAAAAATACCAGTCATAAAAACATCAGAAAGGGAGGAGATAGATATGACAACAAACTGCAACAGAACACCATGCGAAGTTTTTTCACGTTCAATGGGATTCATCAGACCAGTATCAAACTTTAACATTGGCAAATATTCAGAATTCTGCGAACGTAAAACATTTACCGAAGCAAACAGTCTGTCTGCAGGTGCACGTCATCACGACTTATTAAAACGTGCGGCATAATCAAAATGCGCGAAATACAAATTGGGGGATTAGTTCCATTCACCACAATCGATTATCCAGGCAAACTGGCATGTGTGCTGTTTTTGGTTGGATGTCCATTACGGTGTAAATATTGTTCTAATCCCCATTTATTATCCCCTGGCGACGGCGAATATGACCCAGAACGCGTGTTCGAATGGCTAAAATCACGGGTTGGCCGACTCGAAGCGGTCGTTTTTTCTGGGGGCGAAGCCCTGATGCAGGGCGACATCCTAATCGAATACATGCATCGCGTACGCGAACTAGGGTTCAAGATTGGCCTGCACACCAACGGCTTTTACCCCGACACACTTGCACGCGCCACAAATATTATTGATTGGATTGGCCTGGATTTCAAGGCAACACGTAA
>JAFNYG010000040.1 GCA_017383325.1 Alphaproteobacteria bacterium
TACCCATGAGAGATATTATCGGTTCCTTTGATCCAATTCCTTAGCCCAATACCACACTCTCTACTCTACATCTACAATATCGGCGCCATATATGTCCGCAATGTCGTCAAATGGGATTTTGGTTTTGACTATGGTGATGTATCGGTATTCGGGGTCTATGCGGGTGACCAGGCCTGTTATAGTGTCATAGGCATCGGTCCGGTAAAATCGCACCGTTATCATCATGCCTTTTTTAACCAGCGCAAGTTTCCGTGATAGTCGTTCGGCGGCATCGCCAATCAACTCCCGACGTGGCTCAACCACCCGATTTTTAGCCAGCACCATCGCATAGTATCCACGCAGGGCTGCGAACGGCATAAACTGTTTTGCACGTGCGGTATTATCAGCCATTGTGTCCCCCAACCAAAGTATTACGTTTGCGACCGGTGGACTTCTCGTGATAATTTATGCCACGCAGGACGGCATTCTTGCCAAACTTGCCCTTGATATCCAGCAATGCGTGTTGCAGTTTGTTTTCGCGTTCGTCCGCCGTTGTATCCGCAAATAAATCTAGTTGCAGATGCGCCGTATCCGCATCGACCAGATTCCCCAGTCCAACCGTCAATTTATGTATCGACGTGCGTTTGTCGGTCGTTTCCTGATACAGTCGCACAAAGTCCGCCACCAATGATTTATAGGACGATGTGTGCGCTGGCAATTTACGACTGCCCCCGGTTGGGCGACGAACATCACGTGAATACCCCACCGACAGTGATATTTCAGCCGCCACCAGATTCTTTTCCACCAATTCCAAGACCAGGTTATCCACCATTTCCTGCATCACAATCTGTGCATCGTCAAAGTTATAGTCTTCGAACAGAATCTGGCCGTTGGACAGGGAATGGGATTCCGCCTGATAGTTATGAATATCCGCGATCGTACATGGCTCGATGCCGTTCGCATGGTCAATCAGGTATTCCGCATTTGTGCCGAATTCACGATACAGCGTTTCGGCCGGCATTTGCGTCACCCCATACAGGTCATAAACACCGTATTTTTCCAGTCGCCTTGCAATGCCCGCCCCAATGTTCCAAATGTCCGTTATTGGGCGATGATGCCACAGGTGTTCACGAAACGATTCCGCATCCAGGTATCCGATATGGTCGGGGACTTTCTTGGCCGTGATGTCCAGCGCAACCTTGGCCAGGAACAGGTTCGTACCAATGCCGGCGGTGGCACATATGCCCGTCTCGGCCCGCACCGCATCCATCAGTATTATCGCCATTTCTTTGGGCGACCGCTTATACATTTTCAGGTACGGCGTGATGTCGATAAAGCATTCGTCAATGGAATAGATATGGATATCTTCGGGCGAAACATAGCGCAGATAAATCCCGTAAATCTGGGCGGATACTTCCATATACTTTTTCATACGGGGCATGGCAATGATGTATTCGACCCCACGCGGGATTTCAAAGACCCGGCATCGGTTGCGTATCCCCAGCGCCTTCATCGCCGGCGTTATCGCCAGACAGACCGAACCCCGCCCCCGTGACGGGTCCGCCACGACCAGGTTTGTTGTAAATGGGTCCAGCCCACGGTCAACCGCTTCGACCGAGGCAAAAAAACTCTTTAAATCAATGCAAAGATAAAACCTTTCCGCCATTCCAGGAACCAGTATAAACCGAATTCACAGGATGTCAAAAAGGATTGTATGCTTGACTCTACATATTCGCCCGATATATAATACCACGTACACCAAGTAATAAAATTCTACGTGAGGTATAAATGCTAAAACGAACTGGAGAATATCGCGAAAGGCTTAAAACAGGTGGCGAACTGGTTGTTACCGCTACAGAATGGAAAATAGCTTATTATTTTTCTGGCCCAGATTTGCGATACAGTGGCACATTTTTCAACATATCATCTCACGACATAGATAAGTATATCGATGCTTGGAAGCAAAACTTTGATAAATATTTGACATTAAAAAACTCTGAACTTGCTAATAATGTTTTAACTATGAATGGTGTAGCGGGCATGTCCATATGGATTGGGGGAATTGCCGAAGGAGTTTGTTTGAGGTCATATCATATGCCAATAGCATCCCTGGAGAAACTACAAGCAGTTATATCTGATTACAATTATGCCAAAGGCAGAGCCGTGACAGTCATGAGTATGCTAGGAAATCTTTAGTTCCACCATTCTGATAAAATCCGACACGATTAAATCCGCCGGCAGTTGTGGGTGGGATGACAGGTCTGGGACTGATACCCAGTGCATATCATCGTGGACGTGCAGTTGAATTTCACCGGTGTAGGATTTGATTTCGTATGTGTGCAATTCGATAACCTTGCCTGAATCCGTTGTATGTTTTGCGATTGTAATAAGGTCGCCAATTTGTGCGTCTATGCCCAATTCTTCGGCCAGTTCACGATGCAGGCATGTTGGGCCGTCTTCGCAATCTTCAAACTTGCCACCGGGGTATTCCCATTCGCCCGCCAATGGTTGGTCCGCCGCACGACGCATCAGCAGAACTTTATCCCCATTTCTAAAAATCGCAGCAGCTACTTTCATTTCATATTAGGATAGCACAAAGATATTGTAATCAAAGAACTTTTTGAATATAATCCCTATGTAATACAAGTAGAATTTAGAGGAAAAAGATGTCTATCACACAAGACAACGGCAAAAAAGGCGAACAAGAAGTCGTTGATTTGGTATTGTGCCCAAATTGTAAAAAGCAATTGATGTTGTTGCCGCCGAATTATCCGTTGTGTGATATACAATGTACTGGCTGCCAATTCAGAGCACAGATTAAAACAGCAAACCATAAACCTTCATCTGTCATTCGTGGTGCAGGATGGGACATTATGGAAAAAGTGTTAAAAGCGGGCATACTGCCACCATTACTTATTTTGAATTTCAATTGGAAAGAAAATGGCAAACAGTTTCAGGAAATTAGATTTTATCCGTTTGTGCCAAAATCTCATTTAAAGAAATACACCTTGTCACCAGAAGCAAGAAGAGCAAATTACAGGATGTTTAATTACGTAAATATGGATAAATTACCCTATGTAACACTGTATCAAAAACAAACAGAAACAGATTAACCTTTTAATTTGCCTTGCCCCTTATGGTGCATTCGTGTAATCTTTTAGAAAAATCTCACAAAGTCTTGCAATAGCTGTAAATTCTGTTGGGTTTTCGTGCCGGTATGAACAAGCCGCGCTGAGCCACATTTTACACCGTCCTGTTAAAGGGCGGTTTTTCTTTGGATTTCTAAGGATTTTCACAGTTCGATAATGTTGGTTGTAAAACATGCTATTTTTCGGGCTTTATCGAACTGCATAATAAAAAAGGCTAGTAATCTAACCCTGTTTTGTATTTTGAGTATACTTCGCTTATTTGTGGTCGCATATTTTTTGACATTATGTATTTTGCGTTTTATACTGCAACTATACCTATACACCCATAAGGATTTGAAATGCCTGAAAAAAACACCCTGTATGATAATTTACGCAATCCAGTTTCAACAATTGAACGTGGACAACCAATCCCCAGCGGATTGAACAAGCTGTCTGTGCATGTATGGATTGTAAATGATGCCGGCGAATACCTGTTGCAACAGCGTATGGCGACAGCCAAGAAATTTCCAAATATGTGGGGCCAAACCGGTGGTGGCGCAATCGCAGGCGAATCCAGTTGGGATGCATGTGTGCGAGAAACGATGGAAGAGTTGGGGATTAAACCAGCGCCTGAAAAATCTATATTTGTTGGAACAATTAAACGCCCGATGGATTTCGTTGATGTATGGCTTGCGCACAGCAATGCTAACATTTCCGAACTAAAACCACAAGCAAGCGAAGTTCAAGCAGTTAAGTGGACAACCTTGGCTGACATTATACATATGCAAAACACAGGTGAATTTATCCCATCTGTTATCCCAGGCTTTAACATGGTATTAAATTATCAAAAAATGACAAATCTGAAACCTGTTAATGCACGTGATTTCCTTGGCAAAATCGTCAATGTACAAATGGACAGACCATTAGGTAGCAAACATCCAAAGCATGGTTTTACATACGAAGTCAACTATGGATTTATTCCGAACACAGTATCGGGCGATGGCGAGGAGTTAGATGCATATGTATTGGGGATCGATACACCATTGGTAAACTTTACCGGCAAATGCGTTGCGATTATTCATCGCACAAATGACAACGATGATAAACTGATTGTTGTGCCAGACGGACAAAATCCAACAAACGAATACATTGATCAAAAAACCGCTTTCCAAGAACAGTGGTTCAAGCACACGATTATAAGATAAAATCAAGGGGGGATAGTCATGCGAACACAAACAACAAGCAGATGTTTAATTGTTCAAGGTGATAGCATCGTTTTATGCAAGCACTTGGCTGACGGTTATTATTTCTTGCCTGGTGGTGGATTGGAAATTGGCGAAACATTGAATCAGTGCATTACACGTGAACTGAATGAAGAAATGGGCGTTGCAGAATCTGACATCACTATTCATGATGGCATCTTATTGGCTATTGAAAATCAGGGCTATGATTCCAATGGAAATTTCCTGTACGGGATTGAGGTTGTTAAACGTGTGGACATCAATGCAGATGACATAATCAGCAAAGAGGATTTGATTGGCTTTGAAAAAGTGAAAATTTCTGATTTAAAGGACACAAAACTGGTGCCTGTTGCTATAAAAAATTGGGTTATTGAAATGCTAAATGACGAAGCACAGTAATAAATACATGGTATATGGCGTGAAATAATGAACCGTTGGACATTTGATAATGAGAATTGTTTGAACTAGTGCGCATAGGTCGAAAACGTGGAACCTGTGGCCGGAATTCTGACGAAGAACCAATGGCAAAAATTGGTGATGTTCAGGAAATCTATAACAGTCGTGGCGAAACAATACGAATTCAAATTACAGCCGTTCGAAAGTGTCGGTTTTGTGACATTGATGACGCATGGGCAAAAATAGAGGGCGAAGGCGACCTGTCCCTGGCATACTGGCGTACGGTACACATTGACTTTTTTAACAAATACTTTCCCGATTTTCAGGAAACTGATTGGCTGGAATTAAACGAGTTTGTGGTTATATAACCTCTAACTCTATCCCCACAATACCGTATTTGGATTCCATTTCGGCATCGTAAAATTTTGAAACGGCAGACATTAGTGCATTTAACGATGCAAATCCTGTGCGTGGCATGCTGATTTTTGTCGCCAGGTCTGTAAAACTGCGCGCAATATGCAAGCGAACTATTTTGGCACGAATATAATCATTGCGATTTTGCGCGTTGTAAATCAAAACAGTGTCGCCGTTGTGCATTCTGCGACGTTTTTCATCATACAGACGCAGTTCAATATCCTTTTCGCCAGAACGCACCATTTCATAATATTCAGGGCGCAAGCTCATTGAAAACCGACAATTTAGGTTCGGTAATATGTGGTTTGAATAAAATTCACGCATATCGTCAAACGGTGTGATTTGTGGGTTTAATAAGTCGTCTGGTGCGACCCATGCAACCGAAATTTCCTCGGGGCGATTTTCGCAGAAATTCAATTCCATATCATCTGGGACGCGAACGATAAAAAAGTGATGTTCTTCGGCCCATGCGCCACGACGTTGCGCACGTTCGGGGGTCGGGTGACGAAAAGCATACGGCACAGGGATTTCAACCACACTGTCTGCCAGCGCAGATGCAGATTCGCCCAGTTCTTCGGCCAGTTCACGCCGCAGTGCAGTCAAAAAATCTTCGCCATCATCCAGTCGCCCGCCGATTGGTCCATATCCGTTTTCGCCGTATTTTAATAGCGCAACCTGTCCATCACGCACCGGCAAAATATATGCAGAATAACTGATGTCTTTTATCATTTTGTATCCTTTGATTCGCTGCGGTATGATTTACACTCGGAATATATTTCGCCATTGGCTAATCCCGCCAACGATATACGTGTGGTTGATACTACGTTTTTTAGTTTTGTGACCTCATCCAGGGTGAAATATTGCATATCGGCACACTTGTCCCCTTCGCAGTTGCGAATTGTACCGGTATATTTTGATACCTCAAAAAAGAAATCAAAGGATTCTGTACGACTGGCCAAATTGCTGGTGACGTGTACACATTTGATGTCATCTGGTGCAATGTCTATGCCTAATTCTTCTTTGGCCTCACGTATGGCGGCGGCACGTGCGGTTTCGCCCTGTTCTATGTGGCCAGCCGGCATAACCCACCAACCACCATCATAATTAAAGAAACCATCATTGCGAAAGAATAGTAAGACTTTGTCGTCTTTTTTTATAATCAGGTTAATTACACCCTTGAACATTGCGCGTTCTGGCATTCGTTTTTCCTTTTTTTATATTTTACACCACTTTTGCAGGAACATCAAATCTTATCTGCTTAAAAACAGGGCAAAAAATACAAAAACACGTTGAAAAAACACACAAAAAATGCATAATATGGTTATAGTTGTTTAAACAGAAACATTTTTTAATGCACGGAAAGGTAAAAAGGATAATTTTTATGAATAGAATATATGGCAAACTTGACCTGCAAGAAATATTGGATTTATATGCTGAACCAAGCTCTC
Source organism: Alphaproteobacteria bacterium (assembly GCA_017383325.1). The sequence goes on from JAFNYG010000040.1 coordinate 6,607, forward strand.
GCGATGATGCGATCGTGCGTGCGGAACAATTATTGAATGATTTCGTAAACGAAAACGCAGATATAGAACAGGATGCGTTAGAAGAATTTAAAAATGTAATTGAAACATTTGGAACGTCAACCAATGATGCTGGCGAACCCGTTTTTACAGAACTGGGCGCAAGGGCGGCAGCGCGATTCCAGGCAATTGTTGATTCTTTGGAAAACGCGGAAAATGCGGTGGATACGAAACGCATTTTTTCTTTGACATCAGATCAGAATCAAATCAAGTTTGATTTGGTTACTTTGAATGTGTACCAAGACATGGGATTGGTTGATGAGTCTGTTGATCCTGCAAACATGACACCGAGACAAGTTGCCGAAACGATAAACAACGTAAATCTGACGGACAGTGAACGCACAGAATACGCAAGCAAGTTTATCGACAACATTATCGGCAATGCAGAATTGTTTGAAATAACACCACCAAAGATGCTGGCCGATGCGTATACGTTTTCAAAGGAGCAATTGGCAGCTAATCCGAATGACGAGGATATGTTAGACCGCTTTAAAACATTGGCAAAACGTATCGATTATTTGATAGAAAACTTTGCTAAAAAAGTGGACTATTTTTATTCGGATCCATCAAACATTGCTGATGTTTATGCTGGATATCGAAAAATGTGCGATGTTCGAAGCAAAGACTTGAAAGCAACACAAGATGACAACGAAAGTACAAAAAATTATAAAGCGAATGTCCAAAAATCCATCGACGAAACAATGGCACGATTGGAAGAGATTGTTGCCACGTATTCTGATATGTGGAATCTGAAGGATTTAACCCCCGAAGACGCAGATAAACTGAATGCGCGCTGGAAAGAGATATCGGAAAATCTGAAAGACATCGAACTGACAGATGATATGCTGGCGACATTGGCAAAATATGAATTTCTGGACGAAAACGGCAATCCAATGCCACAATTTGTGAACGAAGATGGCGAACCACAAAATGATTTTCAGCCAGGCTATAAATTAAACCCGGATGGCAGATTAAATCGTATCATATCGCTGGCAAAAAATGATGTCACAA
>JAFNYG010000041.1 GCA_017383325.1 Alphaproteobacteria bacterium
AAACAAAATGTTATCAATGCGGAAAACATGTTGTCGTCTGAATATGTTTCTGGTTTGGCGGACGTTGCGATGACGGGTTCGTATGAATCTTTGACAGATAAACCAACAATTCCATCGACAGAAAACCTGGTGACCAAGGATGAATTGAATGATTTGCAGAACGCGTTGCAGGCAAAGATTAATGAAATGCACGAGTCGGGCGATTATGCAACCGCAGAATCATTGTTGGCGGTTTCTGAATCTTTGGCGACGTTAAAGGGTGATGTTTATACCAAAGCCCAGGTTGACAAGATGATTGCGGATGTAATTTCGGGTGGTCAGATTAACCTGGAAGGATATGCAAAGCAGGCGGATTTGAATACATTGTCTGGTATTGTTGATGCAATTAAATTAAAAACAGATGTTTTAGGTGCGTTGGCGTACAAAGATACCGTTGCAACAACGGATATTGATGCCAAAGCGGTGACGACGGCCCAAATTGCCGGCGGAAACCCGGCCGAGGGCGACAGCATGATGCTGATGTCTACGAACAAGGATGGCACGGTGACGTGGACGTCTGTTAAGATTTATTAACAAAACGGTGGTTGCAATAACCGCATAAATAAAAAAAGAAAGAAGGGAAAGAAAAATGAAAATTAAAAATATTATGTTTTCGGGATTTGCGGCGGCATTGTTTGCCGGTGTATGCGGTGCAGCCAATGCAGCGGCTGTGGAACTGGTATCAAAGCCATATGCAGATACAAATTTGCAGGCAAAATTGACCGCCGGTAATAATATCGCGATTGATCAAGATACAAATACGATTTCGGCAACGGGTTTGGTGACAACAACGGCGTTGGAAACAGTTCAGAACAGTATTAATGAAGCGATTGAAGCTGGGGATAAAGAGTCTGCTGATGCGTTGGCCGAATTGGAAGTGATTGTTGAAGGATTGCAGGGGTCGGTTGCGACAAATGAAACCATGACAGCACTGTCAAATCGCGTAAAGGCAATTGAAGATGCGCCATATGCAACAGAATCCTATGTAACAAATGCTGTTGACGCAGTTGAGGCGTTGTTCGCAGATTATTATAATAAAACAGATGTTGATAATTTATTAAATGCCAAGGCAACAACCGCAGATTTGAATGCACTGGGTACGCGTGTTGGAACCGCCGAAGGTAAAATTACAGCCGCCGAAGGTAAAATTACAGCCGCCGAAGGTAAAATTACAGCCGCCGAAGGTAAAATTACAACATTAGAAGGTGCGGTCGCAACCAAGGCAGAGGCAGACAGTGTTTACAGCAAAACAGATGCAGATGCAAAATTTGCAACCCAGGAATTTGTTGGTGAATTGCCAGAGGGTACAACCGCAGGAAACATCGTTAGCTTTGTCGAAGAAAAAACAGCAAATATTGTAGATAATACAGAATTTGAAGCACTGGATACGCGTGTTGAAACCGCCGAAGGTAAAATCACAGCCGCCGAAGGGGAAATTGATGCTTTGCAAGAAGCGACCGCAAATTTGTCCGATTTTGTTGATTCAGAAGAAATCAAGGCATATTCAACAACCGAACAAATGAATGCCGCGATTGAAGCCGCAGCGTATGATGACACAGAATTGGCCGGTCGTGTAACACAAAATGAAGGCGATATTGCGACAAACGCTGGTAACATTTCAACAAACGCTGGTAACATTTCAACAAATGCACAGGCAATTAAAGATTTGCAGGATGCTGGCTATCAGGACGTAGAAGGGGTAAAGGCAACGGTTGAAACATATGGCTATCAAACCGCGGGTCAGGTGGAAACCGCAATTTCAACTGCAACCGCAGGTATGGTTACAGGTACGAAAACAGCGGGCAGCTATTTAGTGAACTTTGATGACTCGGGTAATGCATCCTATGCACCGGTTACAATTTTGAATGCACAGGGCGCGCCAATCGATTTAACAACAGATGCTGTAAAATAATGCTTTTAAAAAATCTCTGATTCCTGTATAATGGGAATCAGAGATTAAAGTTAATCTTAAAACGAAAGAAAGGAAGAAAAAATGAAAGTAAAAAACATCGTATTTTCAGGTGTTATGGGTGCTATTTTAATGGGGGCAACCGGTGCCCATGCAGCGATTAATGTTGCATCACAGGGCTATGTCGATGCCAAGGTTGCGAAGGATGTGTCGGCGTTGGGAACGACTGTTTCGCAAACATACCAGACCAAGGCGGATGCACAAGCTGCAGCCAGTGGTGTTACACAGGCTTTGGCAGGAAAGGCGGATAAAGGAACAACACTGGAGGCATATGGCATTACAGATGCGTATACCACGACCGAAGCCGATGAAAAGTTCATGATTATAAACAGTGACACTGCATTGGGTGATAACCTGAAGTGGGAAGGTGGTAAACTGACAACTGATGGCATTGCCACGGATCAGAGTTTTTCCACCTTGGAAACGGCAGTTAATAAATTGAATGGCGGTGCAGATGTAGACGGTTCGGTTGCGAATAAGATTGCAGGTGCATTGAGCGATGCTGAAGCTAGTGCATTTAGTGAATCTGTTCAGGAATCTTTGGGTAAAGCGGATAGTGCAGTTCAGTCTGTTACAGCAGGTACAGCCGACGGTACAATTGCGGTTGATGGCACGGATGTTGCGGTTACGGGCTTAGGCTCGGCGGCGTATACAGACGCAGGCGCTTATGACGTAGCGGGCAGTGCAGCCGCAGTGGAAGCAAAGTTGGCGGATTACACCAAAACGACTGATTTGGATTCGGGCTTTGTAACAGAAGATGAAATGACAACGTTCAAGAGCGAGAATAATACCGCAATTGCAGATGCGAAAAAGGCCGGTACAGATGCAAATTCAGCTTTGGAAGCGTATAAAACAACGAACAACGCAGCAGTAGAGGCGGCGCAGGCCCAGGCAGACAAGGGCGTAGCAGATGCGGCCAAAGCACAGGCGGCGGCAGATAAGGCCCAGGGTGAAGTTGACATATTGGAAGGCACGGTTTCCACATTGCAGAGTGATTTGGCAACCAAGATTCCAGCACCAGCGGCATGTTCACAGACGGATTGCGTGCTGTCAATTAACAAGGCGTCAGGTACAATTACATGGGTGCCATTGACAGAACCAACTGCTGATTTCTTGAAATAAATAATTCATTAAAAAAAAATATTTCATCCGATTCGTTTTTTGTCTTTACACACCTAGGCAAAAAATGATAGGATGGAATATCCGAGAGGAAGGGAAGGGAAAAAACTTCATGAAAAATTTAACTGCTGGTATCTTTATCGTCTTGATGGGACTGGTGTCTGTCGATGCGATGGGTGCATTTGTCGCGTCCAAAGACTATGTTGATACCAAGGCGGCTACGTTGGTAAATGAATCTGCCCAGGCCCTGCAGGGGGAAATTAATGCCCTGGAAACAACTGTTGGTACGTTGCCCCAGGGGACAGATGCAACCTCTGTTGTTGATTATGTCAATAAAAAGACCGAAGGTATCGCAACAGATGATGATGTTGCAGAAAATGCAGAGGCAATTGCTGCGTTGGAATTGCTGGTTGGTGATACATCTGTTGCGGATCAAATCGCAGCAGAAATTAAAAAGGCTAATTTGTCCCAGTATGCAACCCAAGAATCTGTGTCGGGTGCGTTGACGGCATATGCGAATCTAAAGGCATTGGCGTACAAGGATGCGGTTGATACAGATGATATTGTGGATGGGGCGGTTACAACGGCAAAGTTGGATGATGGGGCCGTGACCAAAGATAAATTGGGGGCGGGTGCTGTTACCGATGCGGCGGTTGAAGATGGTGCGTTAAGCCAGGGCAAGATTGATGGTCTGGATGCGACGTTGGCCGAAAAAATGGATATCACAACACAGACGACAACGGCGGGCAAATATGTTTTGACCGCAAATGTTGACGTTAATGGTGTTGCGGATTATGCCTGGGAATCAATCGAAAGATAGGTGCCTGGGGGATTAGTTCTGTGGGGGTGGTTTGCCCATGGAATTGAATAAAAAATCAAGACAATAAACCAAAGACAAAACAAGAAAGAAAGGAAAGAAAAATGAAAAAAATATTAACTGTATCTTTATTTGCAATTATGGCAGTTGGTGCAGCAAACGCAGAAATCGCATCGACAGAATATGTTGGTAAGCAGATTACAACGACTGCTGGTACGTTGGGTAATTTGGCTACAACTGAAAAGACGAACTTGGTTGCCGCTATTAATGAGGTTAAGGCAGATATTGGCACTGTTTCTAGTGATGCAGGTAACCTGAAAACAGATTTGGAACAAAGTATTTCTGATTTGGAGGATAGTTTAGGTTCTGCGGCATTCACAGAATCTACCGCTTATGACGCGGCGGGTAGTGCGTCGGCTGCACAGGCGGCGGCAATTGATGCGGCAAAGACAGAAACGACAACTCAGGTTAATGCGTTGGCAAATGGTGCTGTGAAGACAAATACCGAAAATATTGCAGCTATGGATAAAGCATACAAGGCGGCGGATACTGCGTTGGATGGTCGTGTGGATGCATTGGAAACTGATAATACAACAAATAAAAATAACATTTCAAGTTTGCAGACGGCAGTTAATGAATTGAATACAGGTGAAAATTCTGTTTCTAACAAGATTGCAGATGCATTGAAAGATTATTCAACAACGACAGAGATGAACACAGCGATTAACGAAAAAGCAGTTAATACAGTTAGTGCGGGTACAGACAATGGTACAATCTTGGTTGATGGTAGTGCGGTGTCTATTACCGGTTTGAAGTCTGCGGCATTCACAGAATCTACCGCTTATGATGCGGCGGGTAGTGCGTCGGCTGCACAGGCGGCGGCAATTGATGCGGCAAAGACAGAAACGACAACTCAGGTTAATGCGTTGGCAAATGGTGCTGTGAAGGCAAATACCGACGAAATTGCAGCAATCAACAACAGTGCAGTTATGAAATCTGGTGTTGATTCAGGTGTTGTTGCAAAGGCAAATTCTGCGATGCAGGAAACAGCATTGAAAGGTTTGGCAACATGGACCTCTCAGGGGTGTGCAACGGGAACTTGTTCTTTGGTTTCAAAGAATGGTGATATTGCATGGGAAAAGGTTGCCTATTAATAGCCTGAATATATTATCCGGGGTGGGTGGTGTGCCACCCAAACCGGATAAGGTTTTGATTTTGGCCGTATTACAAAAATTGTGAAAAAAAATTTTTGCAATATGCGTTATTTTGTCCTTGTGCGTTGTAGGTGGGGTTGAATATAATGCATAAACGAACAGAGAGTGGTGAAAAGTATTGGTGGGATGTCCTGATGATTAAGACTAAGTTTGTTTTTGCTGTATCTTTGGTGGCAATCTTGGCGGTTGGTTCTGCGTGGGCAAATGCACCTGCGACAGAAGAAGACCTTGGTACGGTGCATACGGTTTATACAGATCGAACCCCGACCAGTGGTGCGGGTATTGCGGGTGTTTCATATGTGAACAATGCCGTAAACAATGCTGGTAAGTCCGCCCAGGCGGCTGAGGCGCATGCCGCAGCGGCGGGACAGCATGCATTGGATGCAGCAACAAGTGCAGCAGAGGCAAAAACCAGTGCCCAGTCGGCAAATGACGCGTTGGTAAATAAAGCGGATAAATCTGCTCTGGATGCTTATGCGACGGTTGAGTATGTAAATGCTCAACTGACTTCCGTATCGACGGAGACAGGTAATTTGAAAAGTGTGGATGAACAATTGCGGGGTGATTTAGACGACTTAACAGAAGCTGTTGGTGATAAACAGGCGAAATCTACAGCTGAATATCAGATGGGTAATGCGAGTGGTGGTTGGACGGCTATGACGGATGCGCAAAAGAATGCCTTGAACAGTGGTGTGACGTCAGCGACAAAGGTCACGCATACGGCGAATACTGCGGCGGGAACAACGACAAGACCTGTTTATGTCACCTCTGGTGGTGTTGTGACGGCGGTGACGGGGATGAGTATTCCAGATGGTGCGGAGTCAAATCCGAAGTCATGGGCAACCATTTGGGTTGAATAAGTATAAAATCCCCCACCCGGGGGATTTTTTTATGTTTTATTTACAAGGCACTACCTGGGTCCCGTGGTCAAGCCACGGGATGACAGGATTTTTTATTTGTCCCTGCGGGGTAATGGATACCCGCCCCGGGCCCTGCGCAATCGAATGTTTGCGTGGGTGGAACCAATCGGGTATGACGATATGGGGGGCGGGGATTAAAACAGGCTGATCAGGCATATGCCAAGGCCCGCCGCAATTATCGCGCCAAGTGTTAATGGCCAGAAATACTTTTTAACAATTGCGTTGGCGCGTTCTTGGAAAAAATAGAGCAGGGATGCGATTATCGCAAAGCGGCCTGTGCGGAATATTGCCGATACCGCCAAAAATATCCACAGTGGATAGCCGATAAAGCCCAACCATATCGCCAGCAATTTGTACGGTATTGGGGTGACCGCCGTCAAAACAATTATCCATATGCCGTACTGGGTAAACATCGGCTTAATCGATGTTTCAATTAATTCAGGATTCGAAAATGTTTCAATCAGCCATATGCCAACAGAATCATACAGCCACATACCAATCATATAGGCAATTGTACCGCCAACAATAGACCCCAGTGCCGCCGCAATAGTGATTGGAATGGCGCGACGTTTATTCGCGATGATGGGTGGGGTCATGAATACTTCGGGTGGGATAAATAAAAATATAGATTCGCATATCGTTAGCAAAAATACCAGCCATGAATAAACGCGTGATTCTGATTTCTGTAAGATGTATTCTGAAAATTTCATGGCCAGTCCCCGTTTGTGAAAAAAATTACTTGATTGTGATTTAATATCTTATATTTTACATACTATAATAACACAAACAAAGAAAATATACATGCCAAAAAAACAATTTAATTCAAATCGAGGTGAACGCGTCGCAGCAAAAGTGCAAACGTTGGTGGCGGAAATACTGCGCGATAACTATGCGGATGACCCAATCGTGTCGGGGGTGTCAATCGTTGGGGCGGATTCACATGGGGGGCTGCAATTTGTGCGATTGTTTTTCTATACCAGAAATGCAGATGTGAAAACAGTGCAGGCGCGAATGGATGCAATTACACGTACCGTGCGATTTGAACTGGGCGCGCGTATGAACCAAAAATATGTGCCGGATATTAAGTTTGTGTATGATGATACGCTGGAACGGGCCGCGCGTATTGATGAACTGTTGAATAATTTGGATGTGGGTAATGATTAGACGTGTGTTTTCTTTGCGTAAAGAGATGTTGTGGGATTGTTTTTATATCGCAAATCAATTTGTTGATGCTGCTTTGTTGGCGTCGTGGGCGCAATTAAAGTATAAGGTCGATTCGGGACAGGTGGTTTTATTTGTCGATGAAAAAGATAACGGATTTTTAAGAGGGTTCTTGCTGGGGGGGCTGGAATCGAATGTCGCGGTGGTCAATAATTTGTTCGTTGATAAAAGATTCCAACGTGGGGGTGTAGGAAGTGCACTGTTGCAGGCGTATGAAGATTTTGCGCGCAGTGGTGGGATGCAACAAATAAAACTGCAGTCGCGACCAACAAAACAGGCGATGGCGTTCTATCAAAAGAATGGATACGCAAAAATAGATTTTGGATATAATATGCAGAAAACTTTGTAAAAAAATCACCTTGAAAATGCGGCAATAGTATACTAGGATATGCCACATAAGTATAGGTGAGTTTGTATGAAACAGTCTAATATCCGTAATTTTTCAATTGTTGCACATATTGATCATGGTAAATCGACGCTGTCGGACAGATTAATCGAATTTACAGGTGGGTTGCAATCGCGTGAGATGAAGGCCCAGGTCTTGGATTCTATGGATATCGAACGTGAACGCGGAATTACGATTAAGGCCCAGACGGTGCGACTGAATTATACTGCGAAAAATGGCGAAACATATCAGCTGAATTTAATGGATACGCCGGGACATGTGGATTTCTCGTATGAGGTGTCGCGGTCATTGGCCGCATGCGAGGGGGCGTTGGTGTTGGTGGATGCAACCCAGGGGGTGCAGGCACAGACGCTGGCGAATGCATATCTGGCATTGGATAATGATTTGGAAATGCTGCCGGTGTTAAACAAGATTGATTTGCCGTCTAGTGATGTTGCGGGTACGCGTGAACAGATTGCAGATGTTATCGGATTGGATGCAAACGATGCGCTGGCGGTGTCGGGTAAAACCGGCGATGGGGTGCCAGAACTGTTGGAAGAGATTGTAAATAAATTGCCAGCACCACATGGGGATGAAAATGCGCCGACGCGCGCATTGTTGGTCGATTCGTGGTACGATTCGTATTTAGGTGTCGTGATTTTGGTGCGCGTTGTTGATGGAGCGTTGAAGCGCGGACAGAAAATTAAATTTATGGCAACAGGTGCCGAATATGTGGTCGATAAAATTGGGTATTTTACGCCAAAGATGGTTAATGTTGATACGCTGAATACCGGGGAAATCGGATTTATTATTACAGGTATGAAGACAATTCATGACTGTAAGGTGGGGGATACAATTATCGATTCGAAATATGAAAGTGCGCAGATGTTGCCAGGATTTAAACCATCTGTGCCGGTGGTGTTTTCGTCGTTCTTTCCGGTTGAGGCAGACGATTACCCGACATTCCGTGAAAGTGCAGAAAAATTAGCGCTGAATGATGCATCGTTTATGTTTACGGTGGAAAAATCGTCGGCGCTGGGATTTGGGTTGCGTTGCGGATTCTTGGGGTTGTTGCATATGGAAATTATTAGCGAAAGGTTGGCACGTGAATTTAATCTGAATCTGATTAATACGGTGCCAAGTGTGCTGTATAAAATTCATATGCGCGATGGCAGTGTGATTGATTTGGAAAACCCAGCCGATATGCCAGAGCCAACACGAATCGCAGCAATCGAAGAACCGTGGGTGCGCGCAACGATTATGATGCCTGATAAGTATATGGGGGGGATTATGTCGCTGTGTTCGGAACGGCGCGGGGTACAGGAAAATATTTCCTATGTCGGAAATCGTGCAGTTCTGGTATATCAATTACCGTTGGCGGAAATTGTCTTTGATTTCTATGACAGGGTAAAATCTATATCGTCAGGGTATGCGTCGTTTGATTATGTGGTATATGGGTATCAACCATCTGATTTGGTAAAGGTTAATATTTTGGTTAACGAAGAAAATGTAGAGCCGTTGTCATTTATGTGCCACCGTAGTTTCGCAGAAAAACGTGGACGTCAGATTGTGGAAAAGTTGAAAGATTTGATTCCGCGTCACCAATTTAAAATCCCACTGCAGGCGGCAATCGGGGGTAAAATTATCGCAAGAGAAACTATTGCGGCATATCGCAAGGATGTTACTGCAAAGTGTTATGGGGGGGATATTACACGTAAACGTAAACTGTTGGAAAAGCAGAAAGAGGGTAAGAAACGTATGCGTTCGTTCGGTAATGTAGAAATTCCACAGTCTGCATTTATTAATGCATTAAAGGTATCGTAAAAAATATAAAGGGTGAGTATTATGAAATGGTTTAATTATTTGTGTAAAACCCCGTTGGGGACGATTCGCCAGGATTGGAATGAGTATTGTAATATTAGGCGAAGTATAAAAAAGATGGATGAAGCGCTGGAACGTGCGCAATCGTATTTAGTTAAGTTATGTCTGATTGGGGACGAGTTTGTTAAAGAAGAAAAATCTTGTTTGAAGCAGGTTGAAATTGTGCCTCCTGTGGGTGAATTGGTTGATGATGAAAATCTGCGTTTTTATACACAGTTGTCCTGCCCTCTCGAATACACTTTCGTCGCACTCTGAAA
>JAFNYG010000042.1 GCA_017383325.1 Alphaproteobacteria bacterium
CAGCCAATAAAAATGATGCTATTTTTGTCTGGGCGGCCGGCAACGATTACAATTCTCAATCCAGCGCATTATCCGCCATGCCGTTACACATTCCCGAATTAAAAGGACATTTTGTAAACGTCGTCGCATGGGACAGCAACACAGGCGCACTGGCAGATTTCAGCAACGCATGCGGAATAACAAAAAACTATTGCATCACGGCCCCTGGCACAGACATCGAAACCCCATCGTCATCATATCCAATCAGCGGCACCAGTTTTGCCACCCCAATCGTATCCGCGGCGATTGCGGTCATTCGCGAAGCATTCCCATACATGACCGCCCCACAAATCACATCGCTGCTGTTTGATACGGCGCGCGATTTAGGCGATGTTGGCACAGATGAAATTTACGGACACGGCATGCTGGACCTGGAACGCGCCACCCGCCCTGTTGGTGCCGAATTGGTCCCATTATCAGATGGCACAACTGTCGCACTGCGTGCGGCCCACACCACAGGCAGTATCGCCCACAACATAAAATCAAAAAACATAAAATTCGCGTTTATTGACAGCTATGGTCGCGCATTTAACACGGAACTGAACAACAACATCAAATCCAAAAACCCCAGCATTGGGTTTGAACGCCTGCGCGCAAACGGTGATACAACCATGACATTTGGCAACCTGGAATTTGGTTTCAAGAACACAGAACTGTTGATGTCCGATGGTTTCCTGTCCGCAGATTCTCAAAACACAATCACATTCATTGGCATAAATAACCAAGTTCACCTGGGCGACACCATATTATTCAATCGCGCCACAATTGGAACCATGAACCCAACCACATCTGCACAATCTATGATAAATGGGTTTTCAGACATCATGACAGGGTCTATCTCATTCGGGGCAAAATATAATGATTTTGCATTATCAATTGGCACAACAGACACAATTATTAACGGCAACATGTACCTGCGCACCCCAACTGGTCGCCGACATAACGGCGAATACACATTCGCAACCCATTCCATCGACATGACAAACCGTCCATCCCTGGAAATATATGCATCATACAAATTCATGACCGCCGGCTTTGTCGACAATCCATATGGCACAGACGAAGTGTACGTAATTGCCAAAACAAAATTACAGTTCTAAGCACAACATCCATCACAATCGTTTCTATTTATTTTTACTTACCTGAAAAATAACCTTGCTTTTTTAAGGTATAGTTGCTCAAATGCAAACATACAAATAAAAAACTAAAAGGAAGTGACATGGCAGGAAGCATAAATAAAGTGATACTGGTTGGAAACATTGGCCAAGAACCCCAGGTTCGCACCATGGGCAGCGGTCAAAAGGTAGTCAGTTTTTCCCTGGCAACATCTGACCGTTGGCGTGATCGCGCGACCGGCGAACAGAAAGAACAAACCGAATGGCACCGCGTTGTGTTATTCAACCCTAGTTTAGTCGAGGTTGCAGAACGCATGCTGCAAAAGGGCACAAAACTGTATCTCGAAGGTTCATTACGCACACGCAAATGGCAAAACCAAAGTGGCGCAGACGTTTACACAACCGAAGTTGTCCTAAACCCATTCGGTGGCCAAATGGTTATTTTAAGTGGCGCAAAATCAATGGACGGCGCAGGTTCCGAATACACGGCATCATCAGCCCCCGCATCTGCCCCACGCGAAGAAATATCGGTTGCAGACATTGGTGACGATATACCATTTTAAATCACTATTAATAAATCCCGGCAATGCCGGGATTATTTTTTATCCACCAACCCACATTATTCATCCAGCGCAACAATAAAAATTCCCAATTTATTTGCACGTGCAATTACCGCAGGCTTATTAACAACAAAGCACGTCTTGGTATTTACAACAATACCGCGCAAATGCGCCGCCGCCACAGCTTCTACTGTATCAACGCCGATTGCTGGGATATCGATACGCAAATCTTGACCTGGTTTTGTCATTTTTGCAAAAACGCCACTTGATTTACGTTTATTCTTGCGCATATCGACGACACGTTCCAACATACGGGCGGTTCCCTCGGCGGCCTCTACTGCGATAACCTGCTTATCAACAACAACCGATGCGCCAATATCGGCCACGCCAATTGCGTGCGACACCTCAATTGCGCGTTCGATATCTTTCTTATCATCTTTTGTTGGTTTTGCCTTGGTCTGAACACCCGCACACTCGAACGCCAGTTCTGGCGCCAAATCCTGCGCTGCCACAATTTCAAACCCTTGTTTTTCCAAAACATTATTCAAAGCAACCGCCATAGAATCATACCCCCGTTGATGTTTCATAATCTTTAACAATGTCATAAACGTCCACAAATCTGGTCGCAAATCCGACAAATTCGGATGCCCCAGCGACCCAACAAAGGTCAATTTCTTTATTCCGCGACGCCGAAATTCGCGTATTGCGCGCCCTGCCCCGCCCAATCGAACGACCATATCAGGTGCCAATCTCATATCAACAAAGCCACGCAATCCAACGACAAACACATCCCATCCTGCGCGCCTTAGCGCATCACGCGTAAAGAACGGCAAATCCAACGCCCCTGCAACCAATGCAATTTTATTATCTTTTAATTTGCTAGTCATACTAATATCCTACGAATAAATCGGACTGGAATCAAGTCGCAATTTATGATAATATCTTACATAACATTATAAACCACAGGCGAAGACATATGAAAAAGACACTGGTTCTAACATTTTTTATGGCGACATTCTGCGCCCAGGCGGCCACATATGATGCAAACAAATTTCGCAAGGAAATTCTGGCTGGGGTTGACATGATTGGTGCCCGCGCAACTGTTGACGAAACACCAATTAATGCCCCAGGCGAATTGGGATACGAAGTATACGAAACCATCGATGCGGTCACATCTGATGAAATAAAATTGTACATACCAACATCGATGTATCTGCGCATGGGTGGCGGACTGAACCTGGGATTTGCAACGGACCGCGCGACATTTAACAACACAGAATACGACAGTTCTGGCAGCTTCAGCACCCAAATCGGTCTGGGCTGGAATCTGTCATCATATGTCCGCACAGAAATCGATTTCCAAGAATCCACATTTAAATTTTCCGAACTGGATTCCCGCCAGGCGACATATCAAACAATTGGCGGTATGTTGTATTTTGATTTGGCGCGCCGCTATATACAAACTGGCGACGTAACACGTCGTCGCACATTTGTTCCATTTATCGGGATTGGTGCAGGATTTGGCACATATGATTTCGAAGGGACAAATGGCGCTGGGGGCTTTGTCATTGCTGCACCGCGCGCAACATTGGGATTCAACATTATGTTCACAGATCTAATCGGCATTGATATTGCGTACCAGTATCAAATGATGATTGGCGATGGCTTTGGCTGGGGTGTGCGCGCCGGTGGCGTTGACAACATCAGCAACATCATAGCATCAATTCGTATGAATTTCTAAAGACAGGATAAAAAGATATGAAAACAAAGTTTATTTTGGCAATTTTATGTACATTCCCAGTCATGGCAAACGCAGCCATACCATATCGTGCCGAACAGATAAAATCCATTCCCACACAAACGCCATCTGGCATCGATAACGAAGCATATGCCCGCGATAAACGTTTTTATATCGGCGGGATGTATAACTTTGCCATGTGGCAAAACTTTACAGACGATACCGATATCACCATCAACGGCGAAAACAGCACCAGTTTCGAAGCCGTGGCTGGTCTGCGCATTTATGATACATTTCGAATGGAATTAAATTATATACGCACAAACGCCGAATACAATACCCTGTCATTATCAGGCGACACTTTTTTTGTAAATGCAATTTTTGACGCGCGCATCGACAGCATATACCGAATTTTCCGCACACAAATGCTGGTTCCATATGTTGGTTTGGGGGCCGGTCTGTCGTGGAATTCTGCGGATGACATTACACTTGAACGCAAGATTTCGCCCACCGCCGCCGCCTTGGCTGGTATTGCCATTGAATTCAATCAAATCTTTGCGCTGGATTTTGGTTACAGATATTTTTACATGTTTAATCCAGGCACCGAAACAATCAAACACCTGAACCCGACCGCACACCAATTTCGCGCCGGCGTACGCATCAGTTTCTAATGACCAAGACCTGTCCATTTTTTGGCAAATGCGGTGGTTGTAAATTTGATTTTTCTGCCCCTGATTACAAACAGAAAAAACTGCAAACGCTGTCCAACATACCACTTACAGGCGCACCAATTTGGCTTGCCCCGGGGAATAGACGTCGCGCAGACTTTGCCTTTGCAGGGGGCACATTTGGCCTGTTTGAATCAGGAACCAAGAATATAATCCCAATTCAGAAATGCCCAAACATAGCAAATGAAATAAATGATATATTGCCAATGTTATCTGCCATGCCGTGGCATGGTACAGGCTCATGCCTGATAACAGTGTGCGACAACGGCATTGACATTGCCATAACATCATCTGTCCCATACGTAACACCAGAATTTCGCAACAGCGCAATTAAATTGCCCGCGATTCGCATAACGTGGAACAATCAAACCATAAAACAAATCGCCCAACCATTGGTAAGCTTTTCTGGCCACCGCATTGAATACCCATCTGGGGCATTTTTGCAACCCAGTATCACAGGCGCAGACACACTGCGCGAACTGGTTGTTTCACGTTCATCGGGTGCGAAACACATTGCCGACCTGTTCTGCGGTCTGGGCAATTTCACGTTTGAATTAAACGCCGACGGCTTTGACATTGTTGGCACAGGCGCCAAGCGTAACCTGTTTACCCACCCATTAACGGTCGGCATGTTAAAAAATTACGACACAATCGTTATGGACCCACCACGTGCCGGCGCCAATGCCCAATGTATTGAATTGATAAAAAGCGACATTAAACGCATAATTTATGTTTCTTGCAACCCCGCGACATTTATGCGCGACGCAAAAACATTGACCAGCGGTGGCTATAAAATCACCGAATTGATTCCTGTCGACCAGTTCGTTGGCAGCATTCACTGGGAACTATTTTGCGTATTTGAAAAATAAAAAACCGGTTCCCCGGTTTTTCACTAACGCTTCAGCTGTCTTATATCTGCCATCAACTTGCCCAACGCCCCAGACAACCTGGAATATTCTGCTGAAAAATATTCATATTCTTTACCTGCCTGACATGCGATATCTTCGCTATACAGCGCGGACGACATGCTAATCTCACACGATTCCATATTTTTTTCAACAAAGGCCAACCGATTTTCCAGCTCTACTCGCTCTGCTTCTAACCTACGCAATTTCAAATCATTTTCCACACTGGCACAGGTTTTATAAAATTCATCTGCATACGCCAACTGCTTGCTGGCCTCTACCCCTCTATTAATTTTTTGTCGGATGGCACCTGCCTGCAACTCATAATCACAAATCTCGCGTTCTGCTTCCATCACTTCGCCACGGTCATAACGATTGTTGGCCGCAAAATTTTGCAAACTGGCAATACGTTCACAAACATACGTTTCTTCATGTGCGGCGCGCTTACCAGCATCCACAGCCTTTTTCAAAGTTTTTACCTTATTATCCATAACAGATTTTAATAAATACAAAACCCCAACATTGGCTTTTTTATTTGATTGCGACATTTTATCCTCTTTGCTCTCGCACACAAGGTAATACACAAAAGCATTTTTGTCAACAACAAAACAATAAAAAAAAATACCAGGTTTTTCCCTGGTATTTTATTTTTTACTATTCTGCACGAACAAATGCCCCATGGTCCAGCATATCACGCACCGCGAAATGCTTTACCTTTTTTGCAGATGTTGACGGCAATTCTTCTTCTGTAATTGCGAAATGCTTAACCCACTTGTACTGGGCGATTTGCACATTCGATTTTTTTAGCAAGAATGCCACACGTTCAACACTTGTACCTGGTTTTACCTGAAACACAGCAAACGGCACAATTTTATCCTTGATAACATATTCAAAGACCGCCGCATTTAATATCTCATCATTTTGCAGATACAAATCTTCCAATTCATCTGGATATACGTTTTTGCCACTGTCCAAAACGATAACCTGTTTTTGACGTCCCTTGACGGTCAGGCGTCCAAACTTATCCAGGCACCCAATATCACCTGTTTTGAACCATCCATCTTCGAACGCTTCATCATTTGCCACTTCATTTTCCAAATATCCTGGCATCACCATATTACCGCGCACCCAGATTTCACCAACACCATTTTTATCTGGATTGTGAATCTGGATTTCATTGCCTGGCAATGGTCCTGCATAATACATTGAACCATCTGGCCGACGGAATGCAAAGTTAAAATTAGCCGGCCCCGTTGTTTCGGTCAATCCATAACAATCGCCGACGACAAATCCCATACTTTCATAGAATTTGCGAATTGACGGTTTCAGTGTTGCGCCTGCCGATACCAAAACACGCGTATTTCCACCAAACGCATCATGAACAGGTTTTGTCACCTTGTCCACCAGCGCCCCCAAACCAATTGCGCGCAACACTTTGCGCAGCGCAACGATTACACGCATCAATGTCCAAACATGCTTTTCCCGCGCTGAATCCACAATCTTTTTATAGAACACTTCCCAAATACGTGGAACGGCTGGAATAACCTCTGGCTTGTATTGTTTAAAATCCTTGATAAATTCCTGGGGTTTTAGCACCGGCTGCAACAATAATTTTCCCTGCAACGTGACCGGTACTATGATATTAATAACCACACCGTAAATATGATACAGTGGCAAAAAACCATAGAATGTATATCCTGGCAAAATCACACTTTTATAGAACTGTGCCCCATCTGACAACGACAACAGATTTTCATGCGTCAGCCCCACAACCTTTGGATTACCGGTCGACCCTGACGTAAATGACAGCTGTGCGATATCATTACGCTCTGTTTCCGCCATAACAAATTCATTTTCATCTGTATCATCAATATGTTCAATATCGAACATTTCACACGGCGCGCCATCGAAAAAACTAGATTTTTGTGCCAACACCAACTTACAG
>JAFNYG010000043.1 GCA_017383325.1 Alphaproteobacteria bacterium
CAAAGAGAAAATCTGGGCAACCCCAGAATTTAACGCCATACAAATACCAGGCGTATATGTGGGGGGACTGTATGTCGGGGTATATCAAATAAGACTGGGGGATTTAATAAAACTGTGGGACGAGACCGAATGGCATAATGACAATAAATACTATTACAACATTATCGGAACGCCACTTAGCGGCATGAATACTGCAAATTGGTATGATGAAAAAAACAATACATTTGAGGCAGGTACATATTCAAATGGTAAATTACGCTTTATGGGGTTGGCACGCCCTGCATTTAAGCAAGTTAAAAAAAATCAACTGAAAGAACCAGCCTCAACACTGTCTGTGTTTGATTTGGTGCAACAGCTGCGAACCCAAATCTGTCATGAGGCACAAACACCGAAAAAGTAATAATCACATCAGGCATTTTTATATTGAAAAAAAACTTTAACGTGCTATTTTTGATAAAAGGAGTCCGCAAATGGCAGATAAAGTAACGAATTTTGAAAAATCGACCAGAAAGATTATTACATACGGAATGGTTATGGAAACGTTGAATGACATTTCCAAACAAACCGCCGGAGAGAGCGCATTCTTTGCAACAGATTTAAAAGATGTTGAAAACAACAAAGTGTCGGGTTTTAAATTTTCTTCGGCAGAACAGGGAACAAAGTTAGGACAGCTGTTAGATAACCTGGGGATTAAATTTACACACTATATCCCAAACATTAAATCGCAGGCCGGCGAACTGCATATCGCGCCAAAGCATGCCGCAGAAGCAAAGAAATTATTTGATAATTGGAATTCCACAGTCATTGTGACACGAAAACTTACGGGCAACCATGAAATAGATTCAATCTGGACCCGTCAAGTTGGGGTCGCACGATAAAAAAACGCACCAAAAGGCGCGTTTTTTTTTTACATTGTTTTATCGCGATTTGCGTACCTTAAATTGAGCAATTGGTTTGTGTATTCCTGGTATTTCTTAGAATCTAGAACTTCACCATTTTCGTCAACAACCCCTGCTTTTTTTAATCTTTCAAAGTCAGGCAATGCCTGAACTTCACGTCTGTGTTGCACAACCGCCATGTATACATTAAACCCATTACGGTCAATAACTGTGCCAACTTCATCCACCAGTCCCAACCCTTCAAGTTCTTCTTGAGATGCGTTATATTTTATCTTGTATTCAGAACCAAGAGCCTTGGGCTGCACGTCTGGTTGACGGCTGGATATTTTCATGATTCCCTTTTTAATTTTTGAAATTAAACTGTTTTCTGATGCCATATCCTTATCCTTTGATTGTTAGTTATGTATGTGATTATATCACATATTCTGTAATTTTATTATAAAAAAGTCAATCTGGGTTGCCGGACATTATTCACTTTGCGCGCAAAAATGTGGGGTGCATATCAGTTTTTTACGATATTGATAATGTCCTCATAATTTTTTACAACACCATATTTGACTTTATCTTTGCAAATCGCGGCAAAATGCCTTTTGGCGCATATAGCCTTGGATTCTTCGATGGTTTTCATGTTTACATCCAAAGAATTATGGACACCCTTGGTTTCTGCAACAAAGTACACATGTTTAACTGCCCCCTGCTTGAACGCGATTGCCCAGTCTGGGTTATATTTCCCCATCGGGGTTCGAATAAAGAAATCGCCCGGCAATTTGGCATACACACATACATCCGCGTGTGTTTCCAATTCTTGGGCCATTTCGCGTTCCCCCTGGGATTGATACATGATGTGATCGTAAATATGATTGTTTGGCGTTTCAAAAGACCTGTCCGCCAATATCAAATCGTTCCGGGTGAATATATCGGTGCTGAAACGATCTTCTAGTGCGTTGTATTCTATATGTTCGATGACAGTGGTTGCCTTTTGCGTGTTTATCAAATGAATCGCAGATTTGATAAAATCTTGGGGATTGGTTTTAAACATCGCAAATGTAGATTCTTGGATTTTCATCAATATATCTGCAACGGCACGTCGTGTCAGTGATGTTCCCTTGGCAATTTCGCCAATCAAATCAAACGCCAGGTTAATTTCCGGGGTTGCAATGTTTTCTTCTTGGGTTGTGCCACGGGTGGCATTTAAATCTGCAGCGTCTGTAATTTTATTTATGCGACTTTCAGTTATGCGAATACGCAGTGGCGCAACATGCAGGTGTTCGTTCAATGCCGCAACCGATTTTTCCACCAAATCTTCGGTTTTAAAATCGACCGTATAGAAAGACTTTTTATTTATTAGCGACCACAATTCCTGGAATTCTTTTTTGTTAAAATTAGTCTTGTTCAAACTGCATCTGATGCGACGTTGGCCAGCATTTTGAATCTTAACAGGGTTTAAAATGGCAATAATGTCATCGCCCGAAAAGCCGTCAGGACACACAAACACGTTCGCAGCAACATCATTATAATATTTTTCAGTCAAATTATGTTTGTGATCCAAATATTGGTTCACAGTTAAATGCCAGATGATTTTATCGGCATCATCTGGGGTAATGCGACGCAATGCATCATTAATAACAACCTGTTTTCCTGTAAACCAATCAGCAGAAATTTGCTTTGTTCGATTCTTGGACGCTTCGGCATAGTCTTGCTGCAGGGCTTTGGCAAATTGTTCATATGTTTCAGATGCGATGACGGTCAAAACGTTTATTTCATGAACTTTGTCGCCAACCTCGCCACCGTCCATACGGTCGCCATTTTGGTTCACACACAGGCGCATACCACGCCCCAATTCTTGGCGACGCGATGTGTTATTATCACTGTTTTTTAATGTACAAATTTGAAATACGTTTGTGTTATCCCAGCCTTCGCGTAACGCAGAATGCGAAAATATAAAACGAATTGGTTCATCAATAGATAACAAACGCTGTTTGTTTTTCATAATCAGATTGTATACATCCTTGTCATCTTCGGTTGCGCCAGAAGTATCTTTCAGGTGTCCCTTTTTATCTTTGGAAAAATAGCCATCGTGGCAAGTATCCGCATGTGTTTTACGCAAAAATTCTTCGTATGGCGGGTTCAAACCCAATTCTTCCAGGCGCCGGGCAACCGCAAAATTATATTCTTCTTCGAACATGTGGGCGTATATTCCAACGCCGTCATCAGGTCGGTATTTGGCGACC
>JAFNYG010000044.1 GCA_017383325.1 Alphaproteobacteria bacterium
AACGTGCATCCACCGAAGAATTTTTGCAGTTGGTTGTTGATTTACGCAATGCAGGCAAAAACGTTGTACTGACTGCGAACGCGGCACCAAACAATTTGACTGGTTTTGATCGTCACGCCCAGGGTTTATTGGCATCTGGTTTGGTTGCGGATGTTGCTGCGCCAAGCGCACGCGTAAAATCTGTTATGTTGGCACGCGCGGGTGTAAAATCGGACGTTGCGAATGCATTGTGTGCACGCATTGCCAACGATGGTCACATGATTGCAGGTGTTGCGAAGAAGATTCGTGCGTATGTTGATTTGATGGGTGCGGATGTAAATATGGAAATTGCGAATCGTTTGTTGGCGGATACATTGACGACAACAAAAACGCCGGTTGCGATGGTTCGTGAAATGTGTGAAAAGTTGGGCGTATCATACGATGCGGTATGTGGATCTGGTCGTTCACGCGCATTGGTGTTGGCACGTCAGACAATGATGGTTGTATTGAAACAGGCGACCCAGTTGTCATTGTCTGAAATTGTTAATTTTGTTGGTGGTCGCGATCATGCAACTGTATTGTATGCGATCAAGCAAATTGAAAAATTATCTGCCACAGATTTGGTATTGTCTGCCCAGATACAACAATTGGTTTCTGAATGTTGCTAAAAGATTAGTTCATAAAAAATTTGCAATTAAAAAAAAGTTTGTTATAATCGCAATGCTTTATCGGATGTGTAGCTCAGATGGTTAGAGTATCTCCTTGACATGGAGGGGGTCGTTGGTTCGAGTCCAAACACATCCACCACAAAAAAAACACCCAAATCGGGGTGTTTTTTTTGTTGTGTTTGGACGAAGAAACAACGGGGGGTTAGACAAGGAGTAGTATTGACAAGCGTCAAGTGCGGGACACAAAGGAAAATTGGGCATGTGATACGCGCAGTCAATACGTCAGGACTGCCCCACAGCCGGCGCCGTTGCGCCGTGCGAGGGAGTCCAATCACATCCACCACAAATAAAACACCCCATTCGGGGTGTTCTTTATTATTATTTTAATTTTTTACGTTTACGCATAAACGCCCGCAATTCCCGTGCAAATTCACGTTTGGTCATATCCAGGGTCCAAATCTTTGGCTTGTACAGGCATGTTGGCAAATCATACAAAATAAAATCACATAAATCCGATACGCGGTGCGCGGAATAGCAATTTCGTACGGTCTCAAAAGCCTGTTCCAGATAAATTTTTTCGCGTGCCATGAATTGTGTATGTGCAAAATTTGGAATTTTGCCCGCCAGAATCAACTTTTTGATTGTTTCAAAGTTATCGGAACTTATGGCCTCGGCCGGGCCGCGTTCATAGTTTATAAACTGCATATTTGCCATTGGTGATTTTGGTGGGAATGCCAATTCTGGTTGCAGTGATGCGTATTCCAGCCACAGCAAATACATCAAACGTCCCAATTTTACAGGTGGCATATTTTTGATACCATGGTGTTTTGTAATCTCGTTCACCAGGTAAATTATTGTATTCTTGTCTAAATCATGTTTTGGTTGCATATTTAATCCTGTACTTTGTATATGCC
The DNA here is from genome assembly GCA_017383325.1 of Alphaproteobacteria bacterium. The sequence continues at coordinate 1,562 of JAFNYG010000044.1, forward strand.
AGAATTTACTATAATCTTTTGAAGTTTCAAGTTTTTTATTAATATTGATTTATCCAAAAATTGATTTATAATTCTTTCGACTAGATAAAAGGGCAAAAAATGGCGAAAAAATATTTGATTACATCTGCACTTCCGTATGTTAATGGTGAATTACACCTGGGGCATTTGATTGGCTGTTATTTGCCCAGCGATGTTTACGCACGTTTTTGTCGCGCAATGGGACGTGACGTATTGTTTGTATGCGGCGCAGATGAACACGGCACGCCCGCCGTTGTTGGTGCCGCCAAAGAAGGGTTGCCAATTATCGAATACAATAATAAGTATTATGAAAAACACCTGCGTGCGGTCCGTGACTTTAATTTGTCATTTGATTTATACGGTCGCACCCACACAGAAAAACAAGAAAAATTAATACACGAATTATTTACGCGTCTGGACGAACAGGGGCTGATCGAAGAACGTGAAACGATTCAACCATTTTCGATTGCGGATAATATGTTCTTGGCCGATCGCCAGCTGGTTGGTACGTGTCCAAAATGTGGATATGAAAATGCGCGTGGCGACCAATGTGACAACTGCAGCGCAACGTACGAGGCAACAGAACTATTAAATCCGCGCAGCACAATTTCTGGCAGTGATAAAATCGAAATGCGTCCAACCAAGAATCTGTTCTTTTTGGCATCTAAAATCGAAGATAAATGGAAAGAATGGTTGTCCGCACATGCCCCCAAATGGTCAAAGTCTGCGGCGGCAATTGCGCGTGGCTGGGCAAACGAAGGATTACGCGACACATCAATCACGCGTGATTTGCCATGGGGAATTTCTGTAAATAAACCGGGGTATGAGAATAAGGTTTTCTATGTTTGGTTCGATGCGCCATGGGGCTATGTTTCAATTTCACAGGCTGCGAATGAAAACTGGGCAGATTGGTGGAAAAATCCAGACGCGCACTATGCGCAGTTTATGGGCAAAGATAACGTTAAATTTCATTCTGTGTTTTTCCCAGAACAACAGTTGGCAATGAATGATAATTGGAAGACTGTTGATATGTTAAAGGGTATGAATTTTTTAAATTTCGAAGGTGGCAAATTCTCGAAATCGCAGAAACGCGGAATATTCCTGGACAGTGCAATTGACGACGCGCCTGCGGACATGTGGCGCTACGCATTATTGGCGTCTGCCCCGGAAACAGATGATACAGATTTTACAATTGCGCGCTTTGCCGATATTGTGAACAAAGACCTGAATGGCATGTTGGGTAACTTTGTTAGTCGCGTATGCAAACTGACCGCGAAAAACTTTGGCAATACTGTGCCGGCGGCGGGCGATTGGGATACGGACCTGGAATCCCAGATTAATGAAAAATTATCGGAATTGACATCTGCGTTGGACGCGTGTGAATTTCGCAGTGCGGTTGCAGCGTTGCGCGGGCTGTATGCAATTGGTAATGAATATATGACAAAAATGGAACCATGGGCGCGGGTAAAAAACGGCGACGTGGCGGGCGCTGGGGATGCGCTGAACAAATGTTTTCAGTTAATTGATCTGTACGCGCGCGTATCTGCACCGTTTATTCCAACTGCGGCGGAAAAAATTCAGAATGTTTTTGCCGATAAACAAGATATGTCATGGCCAGAAAAATTTGTTGCACGCATTGCAGATGGCGCAGAATTTGTAGTGCCTGAAAACCTGTTCAGTCGAATTGATGATGAAACGGTTGCGAAATTAACTGAAAAATACACGCCCAAGGCAGAAGATAATTCCCCAAAACCAATTGTCGCGGAAATCACAGCCGTCCAAGATCATCCATCACGCAAAGATTTGCATATTTTAACGGTAAATACTGGCGCCGGCATGGTCCAGGTTGTATGTGGCGCCCCAAATGTTCGTGTTGGATTGCGTGGGGTTTTGGCACCGGTTGGATGCCGATTGCCCACAATGAAAAAGCCATTGACACAAAGAACGGTTGCGGGTTATGAATCGCATGGTATGATGTGCAGTGGTGCAGAACTTGGTGCGTCGTCCGATTCTGATTGTATTATAGAGCTGGATTCTAATTTTGCATCTGGAACCGAATATAAATTATAATTTAAGATAGCGAGGATAAGCATGGTACGCGAAACAAATAGATATATTTTTGCCCAGCGCAAGATTTGTAAATTGTGTTTGACTGGTGAAAATTCAAAGGGATGGACAAATATTTCATCTTTGGCAGATTTGATATGGGCGATTGAGTCTATGCATAATGTTTATCGCATTGAACTAGATTTCGCAGAAGAAACATATGATGCCTGTACAGGACGTTCTGTTGGAATGACAAAATTTAAAAAGCACAGTTTTTGGGTTGCAGACAGTCTGACAACACCAGAACAAATTGCAAAAGAACACCAGGATTCTGCATTTCAGCCAGAGATATCGGATGTTAATAAAAATATTCCTGCGATTAAGACTGGTACAACAAAACGCACATTGTATGAAACGTCTGCACATGGCGTTCACAGTGTTCGTACAACACAACATTGGCATCCTGTCAGTGTTGCTGATGATATTGTGATTAATAAAAAATTACAGCAAATTTACCCTGATAACACCGGGGTGGTGCCAAACACATTGCTTGAATTGTTACAACATGTTCGATAATAATTTACGTATTGTACTGTTGTCTTGTTGTGCCCCGTGTTCTGCGGGCGCAATTAAACAGTTGGCAGACGGCGCAATTTCCGGCGTGTCTGATTTTATTGTTCTGTTTTACAATCCTAATATTTTCCCAGAATCAGAATACACAAAACGTATGCACGAACAGATTAAATACTGTGACAGTATTGGTGTGAAATATGCGGTTCTGGAATATGACCACGACGCATGGCGTGACGCGGTTCGCGGGTTTGAAGCGGCGCCTGAACGCGGTGCGCGTTGTTCGCTGTGCTTTGAATATCGGTTTCGTCGCGCGGCAAAGTTTGCGCGTGAAAACGGATACAATGCGATTGCCAGTGTTCTGGGCGTGTCGCGTCACAAGGACCAAACTCAGGTTGATAACGCCGCCATGGGCGCGTGCACAGACATTTCATATATACCGATTAAGTGGGATGAAAATTTACGTGTTCAGATAAACCGTACATCTGACTTTTATCGTCAAAATTATTGCGGTTGCGAATTCAGTATTCGCAAAGTATAATACATCTGTTAATTAACATAAGGGTAATAAATGTCATCGATTTTTGTATTCCCTGGCCAGGGCGCGCAAAGCGTTGGTATGGGGCGTGATTTATACGAAAATAACACCACAGCACGTGCGGTATTTGATACGGTGGACGCGGCGCTGGGCGAAAAACTGTCCGAAATAATTTTTAATGGCCCAACCGAAGAATTAACATTAACTGCAAATGTCCAACCTGCCATTATGGCAACGTCAATTGCAATGCTACGTGCATCTGGTGCACAATTACCTGAATATGTCGCTGGGCATTCCTTGGGGGAATATACCGCGCTGTGTGCGGCGGGTGCGCTGTCTGTTGGGGACGCGGCAAAGTTACTGCGTGCACGTGGGCGTGCAATGCAAAATGCTGCGCCGGCCGGCACCGGTTTAACAGCGGTGATATTGGGGCTGGATATTGATTTGGTGCATGAAATTTGTGCGGTCACAGACTGTGATGTTGCGAACGATAATTCCCCAGGCCAGGTTGTAATTTCCGGCCTGCGTGAAACAGTTGAAAAAACAATGGAACTGGCCAAGTCCCGTGGGGCCAAGCGTGCCATGCCACTGGCATTATCTGTGCCGGTTCATTGTCGTGTCCAGTCGCCTGCGGCGGACGCTATGCGTGCTGCGCTGGAAACGGTTGAATTTAAAACGCCGGTTGTACCAATTATTTTAAATAAAACATGCGCCCCAACAACAGATGTTGACCAGATCAAGGATGCATTGGTATACCAAATGACCCACGGCGTACGCTGGCGCGAAAGTGTTTTGAATATGGCGACGCTTGGCATTTCAGAAATGATAGAGGTTGGCCCAGGCAGTGTACTGACCGGCCTGTGTTCCCGCATAACAGATAAAATAATTGCAAAAAAATTGGAGATATAATTATGTTTGATTTAACAGGACGTGTTGCGTTGATAACGGGTGCGACCGGTGGTATCGGTGGCGCAATTGCAAAAAAGATAAAGGCGTCTGGGGCAACGGTTGTTGTATCTGGTCGTAATACCGCAAAGTTGGACGCAGAATTTGGCGATGAATACATCAAAATTCCGGCGGATTTATCGCAAGATGGCGCAGCCGTTGAGTTGATAATGAACACAATCGATGCAGCCGGAAAAATCGATATTTTGATTAATAATGCTGGTATTACACGCGATACATTGTTAATGCGCATGACGGATGAACAGTTTGACGAGGTTATAAATACAAATCTGCGTTCTTGTTTCAAGATGTGCCGTGCGGCAATTATGCCAATGATGAAGAATCGTTTCGGGCGCATTATCAACATGGCATCAATTATTGGCGCAATCGGCGGCCCAGGCCAGGCAAACTATGCTGCGTCCAAGGGTGGAATGATTGCCATGACAAAATCAATCGCGGCCGAGGTTGCATCCCGTGGCATTACCGCCAACGCGATTGCGCCCGGATTTATCAAAACGCCAATGACCGATGTTTTGCCCGAAGAATTAAAAAAGACATATCTGGCACAAATTCCAGCTGGCCGATTTGGCGAACCAGACGATATTGCCAATGCATGCGTGTTCTTGGCATCGGACGAAGCGGCATACATTAACGGTCAAACATTGCACATAAACGGCGGCATGGGAAGATTCTAAAACGCAACGCGTTCCAGAATCCAGGGGACAAAATGAAAAATTACGATGTGATTGTTATTGGTGGTGGACATGCGGGCGTAGACGCGGCGGCGGCATCCGCGCGTCGCGGGGCTAAAACGCTGTTATTGACCCAGGCAAAAGCGGACCTGGGGGCGTTGTCCTGTAATCCCAGCATTGGTGGTCCCGGTAAATCACAGATGGTATCTGAAATGGATGCGTTGGGTGGTGTAATGCCACGTGCGGCCGACCGTTCAGGAATTCATTGGCGCACGTTGAATGCCACGCATGGCGCCGCGACACGTGCCCTGCGCGCCCAGATTGACCGCGACTTGTATCACAATGCAATTGTGGATATTTTGTCTGAATATAAAAATCTGGACATTGTATATGAACCGGTTACGGGCCTGGATTTGGAAAATTCAACCGTCAATAATAAATATCGTGGCGGGGCAATTATATTGACGACGGGTACTTTTTTAAATGGCACAGTCACGCGCGGGGCTGAAAAAATTCCATCGGGTCGTTTGTTGGACGACGGCACGTATCAGTCCCCCGACAAAAACATATCGGGCATTCTGTCGGATGCAGGGTTTAAATTATTGCGCCTGAAAACAGGGACGCCCGCGCGTATAAAACGTGCGTCGATTGATTTTTCCGTATGCGAGGTTCAGCCCGGCGACACCCCCCACGATTGGTTTTCCGATGGCGATAAAAATAATAATTATGACGCGGTTTGCTATATCACGCACACAACTGAAACAACCCACAACATAATTCGTGAAAACATAGAAAACGCCCCGATGTACAACGGCGATATTCGTGGCACAGGCCCGCGTTATTGCCCCAGCCTAGAAGACAAGGTTATGCGTTTCCCAGAACACACATCACATCATGTATTTTTGGAACCCGAAGGCTGGGCCAGTGATTTAATTTATCCCAACGGCATATCGACCAGTTTCGGTTCCGATATCCAGGATAAATGGATTCGCACAATTCCGGGCCTGGAAAATGCAGAAATTGCGCGTTATGGATATGCGATTGAATACGATGCGATTGATGCGCGCGCCTTGAACGATAAATTACAAAGCAAAGATTTTCCGCACCTGTTTTTTGCAGGGCAAATCAATGGCACATCAGGATACGAAGAAGCGGCGGCCCAAGGACTGGTGGCTGGTGCAAATGCCGCGGCATATGCATTAAATCTGCCTGAACTAAAAATTGACCGTACTAATTCTATGATTGGTGTATTGATTGACGATATTACCACCCTGGGGGTTGATGAGCCATATCGAATGTTTACATCACGTGCGGAATATCGTCTGTCGCTGCGTGCAGACAATGCGATTGCGCGCCTGGGGCCAATTGGTGTCCAATTGGGACTGATTGATAAATCGTTATATGAACATAAATTGCGCGAAAAATCTGCACAGATTGCCGAAAATGATAATTTTTATGCGGGCTATATCGCGCGCAACGAACGCGAAATTGCTGCTTATAAACGTGACGCAGAATTAAAGATTCCATCGGACTTTGTCTATGCTGGTCTGCCGGGGTTAACCAATGAATTGGTTGAAAAATTGACGGCCACGCGCCCTGAAAACATTGCGGACTTGTCGCGGATTCCGGGCATGACCCCGGCAGGGATTATGGTTGTACTGCGAAAAATAAAAAATTGATAAAAACCACTGGAATTTATTCTATGGATGGGTTATAGTCATCTCACCATTGCCGGTGTAGCTCAGCTGGTAGAGCATCTCATTCGTAATGAGGGGGTCGTAGGTTCAAGTCCTATCACCGGCACCACAAATAAAATCCCGCTATTGCGGGTTTTTTGTTAAAAATATCACTGTTTTGTGGTATAATGCCCCTGATAAAGGTTCAGGAGGAATATATGTCGGATAATGTTTCATACAAATTTGGAAAATCTTATTTTATTAATTCCGGTGCATTAGAATTAATCCTTGTTTTTGCAAAAAGTGCGCACGGTGAATATGTTTATTCATTGGATCAGTCCCAAGGAACTGCCCGTGACTATCGAAACATCAATAATGAATTGGCCGCAGTTGAAAAATTCGTTGCAGAACGCGTTCAGAAGTTGAATTTTTCTTCCAAAGAAAGTGTCGCTGATGCTCGCGCCAGAATTGCCAGTTTTATTGATGCAAAGAATCAATATCATGCGTTTGATAAATCTATAGACAAAGACATTATAGATAGTGAAAAACATATGCAGGCCGTGAAAAATGCAGAATATTATCGCCAGGCTTTATATGCATTGGCCCAATTAGAACCTGTGGGTGTACATGCAATCTTGACAGGTGGTAAATATCCATTGTCTGCGGCGGCGCATGATTTTGCCCGTGGTATATCGCACAAACAAATCAAAACAGAAATCAGAAAGTTGCCGGCAGATGTTATAAAGCGTATGCGTGAATTTGCAGAACAGCGTAATTGGATTTTATCAAGAGAAGCCTGTGCCACCGAAGGGGGTATGTATATTGGGTCTGTCCTGCGGGAATGGCCAAGAATTAATCGTTCGCCTGAACGTATTGATAAAATCATTGCGCGCGCTGCAGATGACTTTTTGGCAGATGCACTGGCATATAAATATTATCAGGCGACCGGCAATGACGAAATATTTATGTCACGCAGTGCCCAAAAAAACTTGGAACAAATGTCAGATTCTGAATTTGTAGATACGGTTGGTTGGGATGCAATGCAAAAGTATGGTTCTGCAATTATGGTATCGCGTCGTATAAATCAAATTATTAAGTCAAAGCGTGACATAACGCCATTTATGACAGAACTGAACAAGGTTTTGGGTGGTGGTTATGTAAATCAGGATGTTATTCGTATTATGTTCCAGACGCTGGCGCCACACTATAACAAATTTAAAAACAACAAAAAGGTAACAGAGTTTATTGGTCGTCTGTATTCTTATGTCAAAGATGGACGTCTGGCCAAACATATTGCAGAAACGTTTGGTTTAAAAGAAGCCCCAAAACCCAAGAAAGAAAAAGTGCGCAAATCATTGCATACGGCGGCGGCACGTATCGCAGCAGGTGATGTTGTATCAGACGCTGTCATCATAGATCGCCGGTTGCAGATGGAACGTGATTTTGCAGTTGTATCAACGAACGACACGTTCGGCAAGATCAAAAAATCGATTAAGCCAACATTTACGCAGCAGGAAATTGTTCGTCGATTTGGTGGCAAAGAAAAATAAAAAATCCCCCAAACGGGGGATTTTTATTTTGCACGTTCTACATATTCCAGTGTTTCTGTGTTAACCACAATTTTTTCACCCTGTTCAATAAACAATGGTACCTGAACGCGAACGCCATTGTCCAGAATTGCAGGTTTTCCACCACTGCTGGAAACAGTCTGCCCCTTTAACGCTGGTTCTGTTTCTTCGACAACCGCCACAACAGTTTTTGGCAAAGAAATAGATACTGGTTGACCTTCGACAAAATTTGCCTTAACAACCATTTCTGGCGCCAAGAACTTCATAGATTCACCCAAAGAATCCACCGCCATCGTAAACTGTTCATAATCCGACAAGTTCATAAAGAACGCGTCTGTCCCATCTGCATACAGATACTGGCAATCGAAATCTTCGACCATTAATTTTTCGACTTTATCTTCTGCGCGCCAACGGTCGCCACCCTTGTTCCCAGAATCGATATCGCGCAAATCCGCCTGAACGAACGCGCCACCCTTTCCTGGTTTTACCTTGGTAATAGATGTGACAGAATAACGTTTCCCATTGTGTGAAATTACCCAACCCACACGCATGTCATTTGCAATATAAGATGCCATAATTATACCTCTTTGAAATTAGTCGACTTGATTATAAAAATATCACCCCGCAACGCAAGTACTTTTATTGCATTTCGCGCTTGCGTGCCCAATATCTGTCGATACTGTCCATAATCAATTTATCTGCGGTTGCGCGATCTGCCCAACCCAAGATTTTAGACCATGAATTCGGCTGCAGGTCTTTATAGTGCAGGAAAAAGTATTCGATTTTCGATCTTAAAATTTCGGGCAGTTGTTCTACAAATTCAATTTTTTCATAGTATGGATCGATTTTTCCGCGTGGAACACAGATAATTTTTTCATCCCCACCGGCCTGGTCTTCCATCAATAATGCACCGATTGGTCGAACTTCAATTAAAACACCTGGTCGCAGTGGTGCATTACACACAACGACACAATCCAATGGGTCCCCATCATCGCCCAATGTGCCTGGAAAATATCCATAGTTGGCAGGATATGCCATCGGGGCGTGTAAAATTCTGTCCACCTTTAACAGGCCTGTTTCTTTGTCGATTTCATATTTAACGTGACCATTTTCAGGAATTTCAATAATCGCATTCATTCTTTTTGGTGGGATTTTTCCCGGTGCCAGACTTTCTAATGACATATGCAAACCTCTTGTTTTTTTATCAAAATCAGCAGTTTATCACAAAAAAATCGATTTGCAACCATTGCCCAGATTTATTCGTGTCGCAGACTGTCAATTGGATTCAGTTTTGCGGCCTTCATCGCCGGCATAACACCCGAAGACAACCCCACAACGACCGCAACAGAAACTGATAATACCACCGGCCAAATACTGAACGGTACATTATACCCCAGTATAAATCGCCCGACACCCTGGCTTAATCCAACCCCAATCACCAGGCCAATCATAGAACCAATAAATGAAATTAATACAGATTCAGATAAGAACTGAATTATTATCATGCGTTCACGTGCACCGATTGCCTTGCGTATACCGATTTCGCGTGTTCGTTCTGCAACCGACACCAGCATCATGTTCATAATACCAATTGCCCCCACCAGCAGTGACACCGCCGCAATCGCAATCAGTAATAATTTCATATATCCCGTGACGGTCGTCATTGTTTCCATAATCTGTTTCATATCCATAATTTGAAAGTCGTCGGCCACATCGTCTTTCAGTCTGTGACGCTGCCGCAACAGTGCGGTCATTTGTTCAATCGCCATGTTATTGTCAGAATCTGCAAACAGTTTCAGCGCAATCATATTCACAGAATTTGGGAATCGAGACCCCTGGATACGCTTTTTCAGTGTTGTGATTGGTACAATAATCATGTCGTCCTGGCTGCCCATTGCAGAATCCCCTTTGGCGCGGGTCACACCGATAACAACGAATGGTGTGTTTTGGACACGGATAACTTCGCCAACAGGATTTTTGGGCAACCCCAGTTCTTCGGCGGTTTCAGGCCCAATTACTGCATATGTCGCTGCGTTGCGAACAGCTGACATATCAAAGAATGTCCCGTGTTCCATTTCTATATTTTGAACAACCGTATAATCTGGATACACCCCCATCATTGATGTGGCCCAGTTCTTGTTTCCATAAATTGCCTGGGCTGCGCCAGTTTGTACTGGTGATATCGCCATAACATCAGGCAGTTTTCCAATAAATTCCGCATCCTGGATGGTCAGTGTCTGTCGATTTCCTGTGCGAACACCGGCCTGTTGTGCCGCGCCTGCGCGAATCATAATAGTGTTTGTCCCCAGTGATGAAAATTGGTCTGTTATTTGGCGCTGTACGGTTTCGCCCACGGCAACCATAATCACCACCGCCATAACGCCGATAATAATCCCCAATACTGTCAGAAAAGATCGAATTTTATTTCCGCTAATAGACAGCCAAGATTCTTTCAGAATATCGTTAAATGTCATTATAAAATCCTTGGGTTATTATAAATTGTTATCATTGCGCGGTACGCGCCCGTCATAGTTTATTTTCCCGTCTCGAATATGTATCAGTCGGTCTGCATATTTTGCGATATCAAATTCATGTGTAATCATTACGATTGTGATGCCCATATCTTTGTTCAGTTTTTTAAAGAATTGTAAAATTTCATTTCCCATTTTACTGTCCAGCGCACCTGTTGGTTCGTCCGCCAATATCAGTTTCGGTTCACCTGCCAACGCGCGTGCAATCGCCACACGCTGTTTCATCCCACCCGACAGCTGTGTTGGCAAATAAGATTCAAAATTTTCCAGTCCAACCCGTTTCAGCATTTCGCGCGCCCGGCGCACACGTTCATCCATTGACAATCCGCGATACATCAGTGGCAACATAACATTGTCCAGCACGTTGCGTTTTGACAACAGGTTAAACTGTTGAAAAACAAAACCAATATGTTCATTTCTGACAATTGCCAGTTCGTCTGGGCTTAACCCCGTAACATCACGGCCATACAGTTCATATGTGCCAGACGTTGGTGTGTCCAACGCGCCAATAATATTCATGCATGTCGATTTGCCCGACCCAGATGGCCCCATAATGGCGACAAATTCCCCGGGCTTTACCGCAAAGTTTATATTGAACAGAACCTGTTGTTCACCCCCCAGTTCCAGTGGGAAACTTTTGTTAATATTTTTCAGTGATATGATATCTGCGTTTTGCTTTGTTTTTTTCATATTCTCTCTCGGTATACTGATATAAAATTATATCACGGCAAAAACGCGTTCGCAAACCATCTGTAAAATAAAAATGTCCCGATTGGGACATTTATTCTTATAACAGGCACGCCAATGTTGCGCTGGTATTTTTCAGCATAAACCACCCGATACGATAATCTGTTGCGTATACTGTGACCATAAACAGCGCCAATACAGCAATAACTAATAACACGTTTCCGCGTTTTCCGCGCATACAATACAGCGATATGTTATAGAACAGGAACAATACATACATATCGACCATCATGCTGATAACCCAGATTGACGTACAATTAAATGCCAACGCGTTCAGCACCAGTATAACAGGATATATAAAGAATATAGATGCCAAACCCTTGATTGCAATTTCCCAGTCGCGTTCACCACCTGTGACCTCTGATACCAGCATCATCAATCCGCCCATGACAAACAACAGTGCCACCGCCAACACGGGAACAATTATTGCCGCGGTAAATATTGCCCCAATTGTAATTGTGGCGCCCCCCAACATGCGTATCAGCAATACCAGACACCCGCCCAATAAACCGTACAAGAACGCCTTCAGCATAGCTTCTTCCATATTGCCGTCTGCGACAATTTTTGTAAAATAGCGTTTTGGATTAACAATCAGATTGCGAATATGTTTGAACGCATTTTTAAATTTCTTTTTCATAATTATACCCCTGATTTGATTATTTATATTTTTGCTTTATAATTACAAAAAATCAATGGAAAAATAATTATGAAAGTAACAATTGCAGGTCGTCCCAATACGGGAAAATCAACACTTTTTAATGCGCTGACAGGGACGCGTGACGCGTTGGTCCATGATCGGCCGGGTGTTACGCGCGACACGATTTCGGGCGTATTTCGTGATCGGCCATATACGCTGTATGACACGGCGGGGCTGGAACGCGCCAATTCTGGCATTGCATTGGATTCGACCAACATGGCAATCGACGCCGTGGCGACATCGGATGCAATACTGTTTGTTGTTGATGGTCGTGTTGGTCTGACCGACGAAGATATAAATTGGGCGCGCCTGGTCCGTCGCAAAACGCGTGCGCCAGTATTGTTGTTGGTAAATAAAAGCGAATCGGAAAAGCGGTTGGTTAATATCCACGATTTTTATAAATTAGGATTTGGGGAACCGGTACTGGTCTCGGCCGAGCATAAGCGTGGATTTGACGACATCTATGCGTTTTTGGACAAGATTGCGGGGGGTGCGGTATCCGCGCCTGTGCCCAATGTGACAGACACCCGTATAAAAATTGCCATTCTGGGCCAGCCCAACGTTGGTAAATCAACATTTGTTAATCGTGTGCTGGGCGAAAGACGCCAGATTGTTATGGATGCGCCGGGGATTACACGTGACACGGTCAAGATTCCGACAAAATTCTATGGTCGCGATATCGTTTTGATGGATACCGCCGGTCTGCGTCGCAAGGCAGGGGTTACAGACGATGTTGAAACGTTGTCTGCGCTGAAATCGTTGGATGCGATTGACAAGGCTGACGTTGTAATCTTGATGGTTGACGCCACGCGCAACATTGAAAATCAGGCCCTGGGGATTGCGTCGCGTGTTTATAACGCGGGCAAGATTTTATGTGTTGCCTTGAACAAGTGGGATTTGATTGCGCCTGAAATCAGGGACGAAAAGTTATTAAAATTAAAGCACCAATTTTCAAATTCTTTCCATCAGATTATCAAGCCTATGATTTTGGCTGTATCTGCGGAAACGGGTACGGGTGTTCAAAACATGTTCCGTCGCATTTATGAACAGTGGGACATTTCCACCGCCCAGGCCCCAACCAGTCTGGTAAATCGCATTGTTGAAAAATTGGTTGCAGATCGCCAACCGCCGTTATCGCGTCTGAAACGTCCGATGAAGATTAAGTTTGCGCGTCAAACAGGTCGTCACCCGATGCGTATCACGATAAATGTTGGTGGCGCGTCTGATATTCCAGAATCTTATACGCGATATTTGCGTCGCGGGATTGCAAACGCCCTGCATTGGGAACATCTGCCAATTGTGATTGAATATGAAAAATCGGAAAATCCATACGATTAAAAAATAGAAAGCGCCCTTGTGGCGTTTTTTGTTGCCCATAAAATGACAATATTCGTTTGCCTTGATTTATTAATTTGTGTTATAATCCATACCAGGATATCCAGCAGAGAGAATATTACTTGTCCAGTCAAATTATATCTATTAACCGTAAGAAGTATGCTGTCGGTCTGTTTTGGCAGCCTGTTGCCGCGGGTTTTGCTGCGCGTAACTATGCGCGCAGTCTGTCGCACAATATTGACAAGAAGCTAAATTTATACACCCAATACCGTGCGATGGTTGGGTTGGCGTCGCGCAAAAATGGTGCGCGTCCCGGCCAGCCTGTTGCCGCCGCGGCTGTTATGGACAGTTTTTCTGAATATACGTCATTCTTGGCGGTGTTTCCGGTTGGGGAAAAATATTATCTGGTTGCGGCGCGTAACGGGATTATTTTGTCTGATCGGGTTTTTGACACGGCCCAGGATGCCCGCAATGAATATGTAAAGTTATCTGAAATTCCAGATTGGGGTGCGTTTTTTGCGCCCGGGGAATGGGGGATGCCACGTGCGGCGGAACGAAATCTGGCGGATTTATTGTCTGGCCACGGTGGCGCCAGTTTGCATTCTATCAGTCGTGCAGGCTCTGGGGCGTTGTCGTTGGGGTTGGCGTGTCTGTTTTTGTTGGGGTGTGTGTGGGTGTTTCGTGAACCTGTTATTCAGGCGTTTTCGCCCCGTCCCCAGGTCGCCAAACTGGACCCAGACTTGGTTGCCGAGTATAAGCGTCAAATAGAAGAAAATAATAAAAAACTGGACGCTGAATATGAAATAGAAAAAACATTGCCGCCTGAACCACTGGTTATGCCATACGAATTGTTGCCCGATGTCCAGGCGCGTGCACAGTTGTGTTATCAGGCGATTGGTTTTGTTATGCAGCCGATTGCCGGTTGGAATCAGGTTTATGCGACGTGTGGTGAAACGCACGTTATTGCGGAATTTCAGCGCAGTTTTGGTACGATTGGTGAATTTTATAATATTGCATCTGGGTTGATTCCTGGTGTTTATGTAACCCAGGTTGACGATGATACTATCCGTGTTCGTGCGACCTTGCCTGTGTTGGATGTCTACTCGTCCCAGGATGAACGTGATCCGGATACAGTGGTGCGTGATGTTACGACCGCTTTTCAGGGTATGGATATGACTGCTGATATCGCGGTTGTAGTCGATACGTTAACAAATGGCGTAGATGCTGCGTCCGTTAATGTAATAGAAATTGGTGCAGAATCAAAATTGGTGCCAATGCAGTTTATGAAAATATTTGATGAATTTGGCGGCGTTTACATGACACAGGTGTCATGGGATGTTCGTTCGCGTTTGTGGAGCTATGAGGTGATTGTCTATGCTAAATAAGAAGTTGTTTTTTTCTGTGGTTTTATTCTGCGGCATATTTAATATTGCGGCATTTGCTGCGACAGATGTTGTCGAAGATGTTAATGTTGACATTGATATGGAACAGATGTCGGCCGATGCAGTATCTGATTACGATGTTTCTGGTTCATTGTTTCAGCAAATAACCGATTTAGAACAAGAAAAAGTCCTGATGCAATTGGAAAAAGAACGCGCCCAGTTGGATTTGGAACTGGACAGATTGGCCGCAGAAAAAATAAAACTGCACATGGAAATTGATACTTTATCGGGTCGTGCCGAACAACAGCAACAGGAAATAGAAACACAAAAGGCAAAGCTAGAGGCCGAAGCCGCCCGTATCGAACACGAAAAAGAAAACTGGTTGGCGGACTTGGAACAGGAAAAGAATTTGCGTTCTGTTTCCACGACCAGCGCCCCAGAAACTACACCCGAAGTTGATATTACAAAAAAATATCGTCTGGTAAACGTCATCGGCGCAGGTTCGCAATTACAGGCCACCGTCGAAGATTTGAATACCGGTCAAAGTAAACGTATTGGTGTTGGCAAATCATTGGATGGACTGACTGTAAAATCTATATCTTTGTATGATGGTGTTGTGTTTGTTGATGCCAATGGCACAACGCAAAATTTAAATGTCAGCAATGGGAAATAAACGCTATGGTGCAGAAAACGACAGGTTTTGATGATGTTGATTTACATGATACACCATCTGTCCCATCGGGACTGGATGGTGCGGAATCCAAAGACATCATAGATTATCTGTTTTCGAACGGCAATCGATTGTTAACCGCAACCGGTGCCACGTTTGAATTGCCACGTGACACCCAGGCCTTGGTTGCATATTTTTCTGGGGGTGAAATTATTATATCGCGCACACATCGTTATGATGGTCGTGTGCTGGCATTCCTGGAATTGTTGAACCGGCGTGGTCGCCGCATTCGTGCCCCATTTTATTCAGATATGGGGTTGATATCAAATATCTATAAATCGTATGAATCGCATCTGGGCGGCGCGGTACGTGGACGTTCGGACTTTGACAATCAAATGCAAAAAGATTTTGTTGATATTATTGCCAAGGCCGCATCACAAAAGGTATCTGACGTTCATATCGAGGTTGCAGATCAAACAACAATATATTTTCGTATCGACGGCAGTATGCAACCCGTATTGGAATATAACACCCAATGGGGTGAATCGTTTTTGCGTGCTGCATTTGCATCGTCTGATATTTCAAATGCAAACTATGCTGTAAACGAATATCAGTCTGCCCAGAAAGATGGTCGAACCCCACTGCGCGGAACCAAGGATTTGTATTTGCCATCCGGTGTTCTGGGTGTTCGTATGCAGTTTAATCCGATTGCATTTGGTACGCGTTATGCGGTTATGCGATTGTTGTACGACAACCCATCCGAAGGTATAAAAACCGAACAAGAATTTGGCCCATATGAACAGCGTTTGTTGGCACGAATGCGGTCATTCCCAACGGGTTTGGTTATTGTTGCCGGTCCGACCAGTTCTGGTAAATCAACGACATTGGTTCGTAATATGTCGCTGATGTTAAAAGAACGCAATTATGAAATAAACATGATAACGGTTGAAAATCCCGTAGAACAAAAGATTTTTGGTGCGCGCCAAATGCCGGTGGTAAATACCACGACCGAAGAACAACGCGAAGAAAAATACGTAGAAGCATTGGCGGCCGCATTGCGCAGTGACCCTGATACGCTGATGGTTGGTGAAATTCGAACCCTGGCGGCGGCAGAATTAACTGTGCGTGGTGCGTTATCTGGACATAATGTTTGGACGACATTGCATGCAAATTCTGCCATGGCTGCGTTGACCCGTCTGTTGGATTTGGGTGTTGAATCGTTTAAATTAAAAGAAGAAACATTAATGCGCGGTCTGGTGTCGATGCGATTGTTTAAAAAGGTTTGTCCGCATTGCCGCGAACCCCTGTCCAATCATCCTGAACGTGGCGCATATCGTCGTGTGATGGATGCGTACGGTGAAATCGGTCTGCGTCAGATATACCAGCGCGGTCCCGGTTGTCCGCATTGTAATGGCACCGGAAACATTGGCCGTGTCAAGGCTGGCGAAATCATAATAACAAACAGTGAATTTTTACGTTTAGCCCTGTCTGGCAATACAGATGGCGCTGTTCGTTATTGGCTCGAAGAAATGGATGGCCGCACATTGAAAGAGGCCGCCGCCTCGCTAATGCTGCAGGGTATTATCAGTGTCGACGAACTGGAACGTTGGGTCGGCCAGCTGGACCAGCCGGGGGCATATTAATATGAATCGTCTGGAATTATTTTATGCAAAAATAATGTTCCGTATGAACACGGAAAAGCGCATGTCGATTTGTCGCAAATTGGCGTCATTATTGCGCAATGATTTCACATTGATTGACGCCTTGGAACGTCTGGAAATGATTGAATCCAGGGGTGGTACCAAACCGCGCGAACCATTTGCGATTGTTATGCGTGAATGGCAAAAAAGTCTGGAACGCGGTATGACTTTTTCCGAGGCGACCCGTGGTTGGGTTCCGCAAAATGAAACGTTGCTGGTCACATCTGGGAATCTGTCAAATTTGGTGGTTGCGCTGGAAAACGTTGGTCGTGTTGTTGATGGTACCCAGCGTATACGCCGTGCGATGACGGCTGCGATTGGATATCCGCTGTTTTTGTTGGCATTGACGTTTGGTATAATAATAATGGTTGGTCTGTATCTGGTTCCGCCATTAATTGATATCGCAGGCAGTGATGTTGTCTGGCGTGGGTCTGCGCGTTCGTTGGTCTGGTTGTCGAATATTTCGATTGAATATTGGTATGTATTTTTGTTGGTTGCGGCATCTGTTATATCTGTCATATGGGTCAGTCTTGCGAATTGGTCTGGCCGCATTCGTGCCGTGTTTGATAAACTGCCACCATGGAATGTGTACAAGATTCAGATTTCTGTTGGTTGGCTGATGTCGTTGGGCGCGATGGTCAGTGCCGGTGTGACGATACCTGATGCAATGCGCATGTTGGCGGACAGTGCAAATCGTTATCTGAAAAATATTCTTGAACATACGTTGCACTATATTGCCAATGGCGACAATCTGGGGCGTGCGTTATCGAACACTGGGCGCGATTTTCCCGACGCAGAAATTATCGGGGATTTGACCATCTATGCTGACATGAATGAATTTGATGAAAATTTAAATCGTGTTGCCAACGATTATTTGAATGAATCTGTTCGCAAAATGGAAAAGATATCGAACACGTTAAACAGTCTGGGGATTTTACTGGTGTCTGCGATTATCGCGTGGGTTGTTTTAGGAACATTCCAAATGCAGGATCAGATTGCCAGCGCCCTGTCATGATGCAAATGTTTTTATGTTCAATACAAAAATAACCCTAATATCTTGAATTTTTAATTTAATCTGGTACGATTTCAACCAGATTATTTTTTTACAAACAGGAAACAAAGATGAATATAGAACTGGGCAAAAATATAAATCCGCGTGAAATTGAAACTAAAATCCAGGAATTCTGGGATAAAAATACATTTTGGAACAACGATGTAAAATCTGATAAGCCGTCATTCTGTGTTATGATGCCGCCACCGAATGTGACGGGGTCGTTGCACATGGGGCATGCAATGAATAACGTTTTGACAGACATAATTTGTCGGTACAAACGTATGTCCGGCTTTGATGTATTGTGGCAGCCGGGAACCGATCATGCATCAATTGCGACTCAGTTGTTGGTTGAACGCGATTTGTCCAAACGTGGCATAAATCCGCACGCATTATCATTACAGGAAAAACTGGACTGCGCCTGGGCATGGAAGGCGGACAAAGGCGGCCAGATTATGAACCAGTTGCATATCCTGGGGGTTACACCTGTTTGGCAACGTGAACGCTTTACCATGGACGCCGGTTTGTCCAGTGCAGTAACAAAATTGTTTGTAAAAATGTATAACGAAGGCCTGATTTACCGTGAAAAGCGTTTGGTAAACTGGTGTCCAAAACAGCAAACGTCCGTTTCGGATTTAGAGGTTGAAACCCGCGAAGAAAAGGGCAAATTTTATTATTTTAACTATCCATTGGTTGACGGTGGTTTTATTGAAATTGCGACCACGCGTCCTGAAACATTATTTGGTGACCAGGCGATTGCCGTTCATCCTGAAAATGAAAAATTAAAACACCTGATTGGCCGACGTGCGATAATTCCATTGACCGATATTGAAATTCCAATCATTGGCGATGAACATGCTGATCCTGAAAAGGGGACCGGTGCTGTGAAAATCACACCTGCCCATGACTTTGATGACTGGGATGTTGGTGTTCGTCACAACCTGACACCGGTGTGTATTTTGACCCCTGATGCCAAGTTAAATGATAATCCGGTGGTCCCGACCAAATATCGCGGTCTGGACCGGTACAAGGCACGCGAAGCCATTGTGGCTGATATAGAAGCAGCCGGCCTGATGGTCCGTGTCGAAGCGCGCACAATCCCAACCCCATATTCAGAACGTGGCCAGGTTCCGGTTGAACCATACCTGACCGACCAATGGTTTGTTGATGCAGAAAAATTGGCCCAGCCCGCGATTCGAGCGGTAGAGCAGGGCAAAATCAAATTCCTGCCGGAACATCGTTATAATTTGTTTATGGCATGGATGCGTGGCATTCGTCCATGGACAATTTCGCGTCAATTGTGGTGGGGGCATCATATCCCGGCCTGGTATGACGCCGATGGTAATGTCTATGTTGCCGAAACCGAAGAAGATGCGATTAAGCAATCTGGGGGCAAAAGATTAACCCGCGACCCAGATGTTCTGGATACATGGTTTTCGTCTGGTCTGTGGCCATTTTCGACATTGGGTTGGCCTGAACAGACATTGGAATTAAAAAAATATTATCCAACAGATTTGCTGTATACTGCGGCTGATATTATATTCTTTTGGGTTGCGCGTATGGTTATGATGGGGATTTACGTAATGGGCGATGTTCCATTCAAGACGGTGAATTTCCATGGTCTGATTCGCGACAGCAAAGGGCAAAAAATGTCCAAGACCAAGGGCAACGGCACCGACCCATTAACCGCGGTTGATAAATTTGGTGTTGACGCATTGCGTTATTGGATTTCGACTGCGCCAATTGGAACCGACATTCGTTACAGTGATGACGAGGTTAAGCGTGGTTCAAAACTGCTGACCAAGTTGTGGAATGCATCAAAATATACATTGATGAATTTATCTGATTTCGAACCTGCGGCTGCAAAACAAATTCCTGTTGCGGACAGGTTTATCGAAGACAGATGGGTTTTGTCTGAACTGAACCGTGCAATTGCCGAAACGCGCAAGCATCTGGATAAATATGACAATTATAATTCGCGTGCTGCGATTGACGCGTTTTTCTGGGATATTTTCTGTGACCAGTATTTGGAATTCATCAAAGACCGTTTCTGGGCGCCTGAAAAATACAGCGCAGAATCCAAGTTGTCTGCCCAGTGGACATTGTACACTGTCCTGCGTGCGATAATTGGACTATATGCGCCATTTATTCCATTCCTGACCGAAGAATTATGGCAGAAAATTTATCGCCCAACCGAAGGTGGCGAAACGCTGCACTTGACGGAATATCCGAATGTGAATCCAGAATATGACACAGATGTGTCGCAAATGAATATCGCGTTGGAATTGTTGAAAAACATACGTGGTTTGCGTACTGACCGCAAAATCGGCAATGGGGCAAAACTGGAAATGTTAACAATTACGTCTGATACGCCATCGGTTTTGCATGGTCTGATTAAATCTGCGGCGCGCGCAAACAATATTCAAACGGGCGCGAATTTAGATTTTACGGTTGCAGAACAAAAACAATAATATGGTGATGGCATGTCGGAAAAGTTAATAGAAAAACGCGTATTACAGGCATATCAATGTGACAGATTTGGTAATGTTCGTCCATTGATTTTGATGAACGAGTTACAGTCTATTGCCGACCGCCATGCCGAAGTTTTGGGCTGTGGCCGTACGTATTGCCTGGAAAATAATGTTGGCTGGGTTGTGATGTATTACCTGGTTGACATTTTGGAATTACCAACCGAAGGCGAAGAGTTAACATTCAGTACCTGGCCATCATGCCAAGATGCCCTGCGTGCGACACGTGATTTTGAAATTCATGGTGCGGATGGGCGCCTGATGGTGCGTGCCACGTCCCAGTGGATTTTGATTGATATGACGGCCCGTCGTCCATTGCCGTTGGTCAATCATTTATCGCCTGATGTTGTTGTCCCAACGCGTGCATACGGTTGTGCGTTTGAAAAATTCCCAGATTTTGACACAAACAAAACGCACATTATGAAATGTCGTTTTGATGACATTGACGTGAATCAGCATATCAATAATGCGGTCTATGCTGTCTGGGCAACGGAAAGTGTTGGCTATCAATATCGTACGCAGCACAAATTGCGTAAAATCGATATTAATTTCAAAAAAGAAATCGGCCCCGACACCCCTGAAATTCGCATTGACGTTGCGATTGATGGATTGACCACGCGGCACAAGATTTGTGTTGATGACACGGTTCATGCAGTTGTTATTTGTCAGTGGGATGAAATCTAGAATTTATGGTGTTTGATGTTGTATCTATGCCTTGAAAACTGGTAATTTATACTTTATACTGCATGGTATGAAGATTTTAAATCGATATTTTTTGCGTCAATTAATCGCTATTTTTTTAATGCTGTTGCTGATCTTAACGGGGTTGGCATGGATGATGCAAATCATGTCTATGATGAAGTTTTTGTTAAAATACGGAATTGATGTTGGCAGTTTTCTTGGGCTAACTGCTTTGATGGTTCCGTTTATTGCGTCTATTATTATACCGTTTGTATGTTTTATATCGGTTATATTTGTTTACAACAAAACGATTGCTGATAACGAAGTGACGGTTATGGCTGCGTCTGGTCTGTCGCCTGGCCAGATTGCGCGTCCTGCATTAATCCTTGGGACGTTTTTAATGATTGTAAATCTGGTGCTGAATTTATGGATTGTTCCACGCACCCAGGCGCAATTTTATGATACGCAATGGAATTTGCAGTATGGTATGGCGCACATGAAATTACAGGAAAGTGCATTTACCGAAATATCTGAAGGTCTGGTTGTGTATGTTGATCGTGTGTCTGGATATGACCTGTCGCAGGTTATGTTATCTGACATGCGTGACGAAGATTCGCCGTCAATGATTTTCGCCGAAAAGGGCAAGCTGGTATCCACGATACGTGGTTTGTCATTGGTTATGACAAATGGCGCAATTCAGTCGTCTGGCGACACGATGATAACCGGGACATTTGAAACATTTGATATGGATTTAAATATGGTTGATAATGATGGCAATAATTCATTTCGTGTTCGTCGCATACCAACGCTGGACCTGATTAAAATTGCGTTTGACGCGGAATCTGAACGGCAACACAAAATCATACTGACCGAATTATGCAGTCGTTTTTTAAGTCCATTAATGAATTTAATATTGGCGGCATTATGCGTTGTTATATTGTTGCGTTCATCGCTGTTGCGTCGTCGTGCCAGTTTTGCACCAATGGTTGCTGTTGGGGCGATGGCTGGGGTAATGGCGCTGTATATGTCTGCGTCTAATATGATTGGCAGTTTGACTGGGTTTGGTTTGCTGTTGATTGGGTTGGTTACATTGTTGGGTGTTATATTGGCAATATTGGCGAAAAAGTAATGAACAGATTATTGGTTTTTTGTTTGTTTGTTTTTGCGGCTGCGAATGCGGACGCCATGTCCATTAATATTGACGAACCGCGAACAATAACCGCAGATAAAATAGAATATGATGTAAAGTCTGAAACGATAAAAACGGTTGGCAATACAGAAATTGTAAACCAGTCTGGCCAGCGTATGACCCTGACGGATTCTTATATAACACAACAGGGCGAAGAATTGTCTGGCGACAACATAAAATTATGGCTGGGCAGTCATGTGTACGTTGAATCAGATAACATTACCCGTCGCGGCGATTTGACGATTGCGCGTCGTGCGACATTTACGGCGTGCGATGATTGCGATGCCTATGGTGACGCCTGGAAGATTTCCACGTACAAGATTATTCATGACATGGAATCGCGCATGCTAAAATTTTACAGTCCTGTATTGCGCACATATGACATTCCTGTTTTGTGGTGGCCGTATTTTGAAATGCCTGACCCTGGTATTAAATACAAGACTGGTTTTTTGATGCCTGATTTTGAATCGACAAACAAGATGGGTACCCAGATTAACATACCGTTATACATATCGTTGTCGGACACACACGATATGACGGTCACATTATCTTATTTGACCCAGGAAAATCCACTGTTTCAGTTGGAACACCGCTTAAATGCGGCGCATTCCGAATATCGTACCCAGGGATCATTTACGCACAATCGTGCCGGTGAAAATCGTTGGCACATATTTAACGATGATGTTATTGAATTGGGCGAATATGCGCGCGCAACAATATTCCTTGAAAGAACATCTGACAAGACGTATTTGCAAAAATATGGATTTTACGAAGATCAGCCATACTTGGATTCTGGGGGCAAGTTGGAATTGTTCGGTCAAAGCAGTTATGTTGTCGCCGACGCACACATATTCCAAGAATTGCGCGACAGTTCCGGCGTGCATTCTGTGCCCGATGGAAATATTTTGCCGAACATCCGCGCGGTACATCAAACGGCGCCATTGTTTGGCGAAACGTATGCGACATTTGGTGCAGACGTTTTGGGTATATCTGGTGATGGCACATCGGCCCAGCGTATGATTGGCGATGCGCGTTTGACAACCCCATGGACATTGTGGGGTGGTAACAGATTGACGGCCAGTGTATCGACCCGTTATGATGTATATCATTTTAATAACACGCAAATGCTGGACGGCGATGTGTATTCTGGGTTTAAAAATCGATTCTTGCCCAGTGGGTATCTGGAATGGGGGCTGCCACTGTTCAAGCCCACAGATAATTGGACCCAGATTATTGAACCGCGTGCGCGTATTACATTAATGCGTGAAATGGACGCAGAAACATTTGCACTAAATAACGATTCTGCTGGAACGATTTTAACAGATTCAACGTTGTTTTCAGACAACCGCTTTGCGGGGCTGGACCTGTGGGAAAACGGCACATACGCAGATTATGGTATGCGTTGGGCCGCGTTTGATTCAGATGGTCAAACGGTCGAAGTATTCCTGGGGCAGTCATATGATTTTTCTAATCGCCCAGACACGAATTTAGACACAGGTTTTCGCAATGGTCTGTCTGATTATGTTGGTCGCATTGGTTATAACAATATGAAATGGTTAAACATTGCAACGCGTTTCAGGTTGAATCAGGACACATTGGCATTGCGTCACATGGAAACATCTGCGAACATCGGCAGTTCTCGGAATTTCATAAATCTTGGCCACATATGGTCCCAGCATTTAAACACAGAATTAACAGAAAATATCAATATTAACGAAGCGATTGTTGGGGTATTTACATGAAAAAGAAATTCCAGATAGAACAGAACATTTGTATAAAACATGGAATCAGATAATTTTAGATGAAAATCATCATTTAATCGTTAATGTAATAGATGATAAAATAGTATCTTCTTGTGTATGCGTGATAATACCTAATTTAACAAGAGGGGTAAGGCCTTATGCATTTATAGAAAATGTTGTTACACATGC
>JAFNYG010000045.1 GCA_017383325.1 Alphaproteobacteria bacterium
ACCACAATGGCGCGACATTGGATTTGGCACCATTCGAAGTCGAAACATTCCACGTCACACACAGTATACCAGAGGCACAAATGCTGATTATCAAAACAGGCGCCGGGAAAATATTACATACTGGGGACTGGACATTTAACGACGATATTCCAATCGAAGCCCCGACTGATTTTGCGCGCCTGGCGGCAATTGGTTCAGACCCAAAACTGTTGGCGTGTATGTGCGATTCAACAAATTCATCGCGCCAAACGAAACAGACTACTGAAACCCAGGTTCGCGAAACATTGACTGAAATCATGAAGAATGCGCCGGGTCGTGTATTGGTAACAGGTTATTCACGCAGTTTGGCGCGCATGAAAATGTTTGCCGAAGCGGCACGTGCCGCCGGCCGCATTGCGTGTATCAAAGAACGCAGCAATCCAAATCCTGTACCATATGTCGGTTTGCCTGAATTCCGTGAATTGGGGATTAAGTTTGGGTATATTAACAAAGATGATGTATACCTGCACAGTGAAATCAAAGATTTGCCCGCAGAAAAACAGGCAATATTCCTGACTGGTTCCCAGGGTGAAAAATTTGCCATGTTAACGCGTTTGTGCCATGGCCAGGTAAAAGAATTAAAACTGCAACCAACTGACACGGTTGTGTTCAGCGCCATTATCATTCCAGGTCGTGAACAGGACGTGTCATACCTGTATAACAAATTAGCGCGTATGGGTGTAAAGACGCATACTATATTTGATACGGATTGTCTGCACGCCAGTGGGCATGCTGGACGTCCTGAACTGGAACGTTTTTACGACATGGTTCACCCCCAGGTGTCTGTCCCAATGCATGGTGATTATATCAATGAAATGCTGAACGGCAAAATGGCTATGGAACGCGGTGGCGCAAAGCATATGATGGTTGTGCATAACGGCGAAATGATTGCACTGTCCGATGGTGCCGAACCATATGTTGCCGAAACAATTGAAACCAGTTACGTTGTGATGGAGGGCGAAACCGAACGCAGCGCCAACGATCAGGTTTACAAAAATCGCAAAAAGATTGCGTCTAATGGCGCGGTGTTTGTGACCCTGCCGGTGGACAAGCGTGGGTTCCTAAAAGGCACGCCAGAGGTTTCCAGCGCTGGTATCTTTGAAACCGACGAAACTGGATTTATGAAACGCCAGATTCAGATTGAAATCACGCGCGCGATTGACAACCTGACCAAGGCCGAGCGCAAGGATAAAAACAATCTGGTTCGCGCTGTCCAGGTTGCGTCGAACAGGGTTGTGCGCGCTGCGCTTGGTGCGGACAAGAAACCACAATACAGTGTTCATTTTATCCAAAAATAAACCATACATCCTCCAATTGGGGGATGTTTAATAATTTCACTGTTGAAAAATATGAAAATCAGTATAATATATAAGTTTAATTAAATACTAGGGGATAAATTATGCCAGCAAAAACAGTAAATGATATTGTTGCATTATGCAAACGTCGTGGGTTTATTTTTACAGGGTCTGAAATATACGGCGGATTGGGTGGTGCATATGATTATGGTCCATATGGTGTTGAATTGATGAAAAATATTCGCAACGCATGGTGGAATTCCATGATTTATTCACGCGATGACATCGAAGGTCTGGATGCGGCATTAATTTCCAATCGTTTGTTGTGGAAGTATTCGGGGCACGAATCCGGATTTTCTGATCCATTGGTGGAATGTAAAAAATGTGGCACCCGCATGCGCCAAGATAAAATGAAAGACGCATCAAAATGTGACAATTGTGGCAGTGCGGATATCACAGAACCGCGTGCATATCAACTGATGATGGGGTTGTCGATTGGCGCAACATCTGATGGCGCTGTTAATGCATACCTGCGCCCAGAAACCGCAACAACAACATATACAAATTTCAAAAATGTTTTAGATGCTAAACCGCACAAGTTGCCATTCGGCATTGCCCAAATCGGCAAGGCGTTTCGCAATGAAATATCCCCGCGTGGGTTCGTATTCCGTATGCGTGAATTTGAACAGGCCGAAATGCAATATTTTGTAAATCCTGCTGATGATGAAATGTATCACAAAATGTGGATGGAACAACGCATGGCCTGGTGGATTGATGCGTTGGGCATTCCTGCGGAAAAATTACGTTTTATGCCACATGAAAAACTGGCCCACTATGCCAAGGCCGCGGTCGACATTGAATACGAATTCCCAGACGGTTTTGACGAAGTCGAAGGTATCCACAATCGCCAGGATTTTGATCTTGGGTCACATACCAAATCCCAAAAAGAATTCAAAATAAATGCAAATGTGCTGGAAAACAAAGACAGTACAACTAAATTGTCTTACAGTGATCCGCAAAGTGGCCAAAACTTTATCCCATATGTGATTGAAACAGCGATGGGCGTAAATCGCGCTATGCTGGCTGTAATGATAGAGGCCTATAACGAAGAAGATTTGGGTGACGGGAAAACGCGTACGGTATTGAAATTAAAGCCACAATTATCACCTGTCAAGGCGGCGGTTATCCCGTTGGCGCGCAATGTCCCAGAATTGCTGGATATATCAAACGGCATTGTGTCCCAGTTGCGAAAAATGGCAATCGGCCGTATTGAACTGGAAAATTCTGGCAATATCGGCAAAAACTATCGTCGTCACGATGAAATCGGGACACCTGTTTGTATAACGGTTGATCACCAAACTATGGAAGATAACACTGTAACATTGCGTCATCGTGATACAATGGCCCAGGAACGCATCACCATAGACAAAGTGCCACAGCGTATTCAGGAAATTATTAACGCATAACAAAACCCGCAATTGCGGGTTTTTTATTACAAATTTATTTTTGGATACAGGCGCTTTACATTATCGGTTAATTTTTCTGCCAATTCATCCGTTGAAATATTCTTGATTTGTGCCAAAACGCGCGCCGTTTCAATCACCATCGCGGGTTCACATGTTTTACCACGATATGGCACTGGGGCGCAGTATGGCGCATCTGTTTCAATTACCAATCTGTCCAATGGTATTTTTTCAAACGTTTCGCGAACTTCGGTCGCGTTTTTAAATGTTAAAATCCCGCTGGCAGAAAACATAAATCCGCGGTCCAACATTTTTTTTGCTAAATCCCACGAACTGGTAAAGCAATGCATAACGCCACCCACATCGCCGGTCAAGATCGCTGCCGTGTCTTCTTCTGCTTCGCGTGTGTGAATTGCCACGGGCAGGGCGTATTTCTTTGCGATTTCCAATTGCTGTTCAAACAGTTTTATTTGTTCTGTGCGATTGTCCGAACCATAGTGATAATCCAGCCCAATTTCGCCAACCCCCACGACACGCGGATTTGTCATCACCGTATCCGTCAGGTATTGCGCTGCATCCATGCCGGCGTATTCCGGATGGATTCCAATTGTGCAGAATATATTATCGTACTGGTTTGACAGTTTCAGGGCCGCTGGGATATCTGCTGGGTCTGCGGTTGGGCAAATTATAATACCAACCCCTGCATCTGTTGCCCGACGAATTACGTCTGGGCCGACAATGTTTTCATCGGTCAGATGACAATGTGTATCTATAAACATTTTTTTATTTCCATAATAATTTTAAATATCGCGGTTTCTGGTTCCAGATAAACGTTTTTCATGTCCGCGATTGCGTGCGTCGCCACAGGGTATAATTCCGCCAAACCAAAGTGTGCAATTGCATCTAATAAAATACCATGCAGTTCTGGAAGTGGGGCGATTTTTCTGGCGATTGTCATGATGTCAGAACTGGTTGTGCGTTTGTCTGTTAAACTGTCAATCAGTTCTGCGTAAATCGCATCCCCACCAGATTTTTTCAGATTGGCAATTTTTCCAAAACTGCCGTTACACAGCCTCAGCGTTTCGGTGCTAACTTCATCGTCTGGAATAAACTTTGCGCACAGTTCGCGCAATTGTGCGATTGTCAATGGGCGCATTTTTTCAACGCGCGCACGTGAACGCACCGTTGGCAAAACGTTTGCCAGTTGGTGCACAACCAATAAAAATAATGTTTTTGCAGGCGGTTCTTCCAACAGTTTTAATATCGCATTTGATGCAGCGGTGTTCAGCTGATCAACCGAATCTATTAATATCACCCGCCAATCCCCCGACATAGAAGACATCTGCATTTTATCAATCATTGCACGCACGGTATAAACAGAAATAACTTTACCGTCTGCTTTTATATTGCCGTGTTTGTCTATGTTTCTGTCTATGTCAACGATAAAGAAATCACCAACATTCCC
>JAFNYG010000046.1 GCA_017383325.1 Alphaproteobacteria bacterium
ATTTGCTGTAATCCTGGGCTCATGCAGTCAGCGTGATGATTGGTAAAATAAAAAATAATTTTTTCATGTTTTCTCCTTTTCTGTGTTTGTTATTATATTATAAATGTGTTCTTAAAATCCAGTATTTTTTGCCCAATCTCCAACAATTCAGTTCGCGAATTGCACAGATTGCACAACCAAAATTCAAACGCCCTGTGTGGGCGTTTTTTTGTTGGGGGTAATGTTTTTGCCATGGTGGAAATCATGAATTTTTGGCAAAGTTTGTGGCCTGTTGTTAAAATATGTGTATTTTTTTGTCGTTTTTCGTATAATACGTCGTATGTTGTTATTTGATGCGCATTGTCATTTGTTTGAAAAAGACAAGGTTTCCCCGAAAATTGCGGCGATTGTAAATGCAACGCGGCCCGCAGAATGGGGGGCGGTTGTTAATATCGCAGGGGCGTGTGAAAATGTATGGGGGGCGGTCGGGGTGCACCCGTGGTTTGTTAATGAACTGTACGATGGGTGGGATATGGATTTACAGCGTTTGTTGCAGGATAATAGTGGTATTATGGTGGGGGAAATCGGTTTGGATAAAAACGGGCCGGATATGGACAGGCAGATAGATGTTTTTGGGCGGCAAATGCAAATTGCAACGGATTTAAAACGTGGGGTTCATGTGCACTGTGTTGGTGCGTGGGATAAAATGATGCGTGTGTTAAAGTGTTTTAGTCAAAGGCGGCCACCATTTATATTGTTTCATCGATTTTCAGGCAATTGGGGGGATGTTGCGCGAATGGTTGGCGAATATAATGCGTATTTTTCGTTTCGTGATGTGTCTGCGGTGGTGGCGCATATTCCGCATGACAGAATTTTAATAGAAACAGATTCTGATGACGTAATGAAAATAGTTGATGTTGAAAAAAAATTTGCAACAGTTTGTTGCGGGTGCAATTTTTATGAAAATACAATACGGATGTTGAAAAATGGATAGGTTGTACAGAACGCGGTTACTGTTTGGTGATGCGGCGGTGGAAAAGCTGAAAAATTCAGTTGTTATGGTTGTTGGATGTGGCGCGGTTGGTTCGTTCGCAATCGAGGCACTGGCACGCACAGGTGTTGGGCATTTAATTGTTGTGGATTTTGATGTTGTAGAAGCGTCTAATATAAATCGGCAACTGTTCGCCGTTCAATCAACAATTGGATTGCCAAAGGTTGATGTTGCGCGTGCGCGTGTTTTGGACATAAATCCAGATGCCGTGGTTGATGCCTGGAATTTGTTTTGGGACGATGGTGTAAAACTGGACATTGTGCCAGACTTTGTAATTGATGCAATAGATACGGTTGAATCAAAGGTCGCATTGTACAGGTGGGCCAGTGCAAATGGTGTGCCGTTGATTACAAGTATGGGGGCTGCGTCAAAGCTGGATCCGACCAGGATAAAAATTGCGTCGGTATCAAAGACCAGTGTGTGCCCGCTGGCGGCGCGTATTCGTCGATTGGTGCGGGATATGGATTTGCCTGATTTTCCGGCGGTTTATTCTGATGAAACACCCAGACCTGTTGATGGACATGCGAAAAATCTGGGGTCAAATGTAACGGTGACAGGTGTATTTGGTTTGATGTTGGCTAATTATGCAATTGGGGAAATTGTTCGTAATAAATGACTTTGACAGGTGGGGGTAATTTGTATTATTCTGCGAAAAGAAAGAGTAGGAGGCTATCAATGAGTATTACACAAAAATTAAAATCTGTGCCGGGTGTCTGGTTGGCCGTGTTGGCGTTTGGGGTTGCGCTGGGGGGATATTTTATTGGCGATGGGGTTTATCGTGCAATGTCCGGGCGGACGGTGACGGTCAAGGGACTGGCAGAGCGCGATGTGGTTGCAGATACCGCCGTGTGGAATATAAAGATTAATGGGGTTGGCGGTGATTTGGCAGAACTGCAACAGCGTATCGATAATGATATAACAGAAATAAATACGTTTTTAATCGATTCGGGATTTGCGCCGGATGATATTCAAAAACTGCGCGTGCAGGTGCGTGATAAGTATGCAGGTTATACAGATGCAGAATTGAAAAGCCAGCAAAATGACGGCCGATATGTTATTGAAACAGGGGTTATGGTGCGGTCACATGATGTCGCATTGGTGGATGATGTGTCGCGGCGTATGGGGGAACTGGTTCGGCGTGGGATTACCATTACCGAAGATTATGCAGGGCCAATTTATATTTTTAATGGGCTGAACGATATAAAAATTTCTATGATAGAGCAGGCGACAAAAAACGCCACCGCGGCCGGTGAACAATTCGCCAAAGATGCAGATGCGCGTTTGGGAAAAATAAAAAGTGCAAACCAGGGGGTGTTCAGTATCGAATCGCGTGACCCAACAGATTCGTGGTCTTCGAACGAGCGCCAGGCAATAAACAAAAAGGTGCGTGTGGTTGCAACTATAACGTTCTATCTGAAATAAGAAAACCGCCCAAGTGGCGGTTTTATCGTCCCTTTAGAATTCGGGCCTTGTTTTTATCCCATTCGCGTTGTTTGATTGTTTCGCGTTTATCAACCTTGTTCTTGCCATAGCCGATGCCCAGCAATACCTTTAATTTACCGCGGTTGGTAAAATATAATTTCAGGGGTACAATTGTTGCGCCTTTTTCCTGTAATTTACCGATTAAGCGATTTATCTGATTCCTGTGCAATAATAATTGACGACTGCGACGTTCGTCAAAGTTTACAATACGGGCCGCGGTTGGTAATTTTTGAATTTCAACCCCCGCCAGAAACAGGTTGTCACCACGTCGCTGGACAAAACCGTCAACAATGGTTACCAGACCATAACGAATTGATTTTATTTCTGCACCGGTCAGGGATATGCCAGCCTCAATAGTGTCTTGGATAGAATAATTAAATCGCGCTTTGCGATTTTCTGAAACCTGACCTGATTTAATAATTTGACGTACCATAATATGCAGTATTTTATATTAACAATATGATAAATGCAAATTTTA
>JAFNYG010000047.1 GCA_017383325.1 Alphaproteobacteria bacterium
AGATTGAACCACGTTTGTTTTCTTTTAATGCGCCGATGGGGGCGTGTCAGAATTGCGATGGGTTAGGTGTGCAGTTGAATATGTCGCCTGATTTGGTGGTGCCAGATCCATCTAAGTCTATTTTGGGTGGGGCAATTGCGCCGTGGTCGCGCGGAGGAATGCTGAGTCAATTTGAGCACTTGCTGGATGCGTTGCATAAAAAATTCAAGATACCTATGTCTAAACCATGGCATACACTGACCCAGGAACAAAAAGATCTGATTTTATATGGCAGTGGGGATGAACCAATTAAAATAAACTGGAATGGGTTTGTATATGAAAAACCATACGAAGGTGTTATCCCAAATATAGAGCGGCGTTGGCGCGAATCTGATTCTGAGGCAATGCGGACGGAATTAGCAAAGTATCAATCTGAAAAGCCGTGTCCGGTATGTCATGGGAAACGATTGAATATTCATGCATTGTGTGTGCGTATAAATGATGCAGATATTATGGATGTTTGTGATATGTCTGTGGGTGACAGTTTGCAGTGGTTCCGTGATTTGCCAAATCATTTGTCGCAAAAAGATAATGATATCGCCCGAATCGTTTTGCGTGAAATCACAGACAGGCTATATTTCTTGCAGAATGTTGGGTTGGGGTATTTGACGTTGTCACGTATGGCGGGGACTTTGTCAGGGGGTGAAGCCCAGCGTATTCGTCTGGCGTCACAAATTGGCAGTGGGCTGTCTGGGGTTTTGTATGTTTTAGATGAGCCGTCTATTGGTTTGCACCAGGCGGATAATGATAAGCTGTTGGAAACGCTGAAGATGTTGCGTGACAAGGATAATACGGTTATCGTTGTTGAACATGATGAAGATGCAATGCGTGCGGCTGATTACTTGGTGGATATTGGACGTGGGGCAGGTATAAATGGTGGAAATGTTATTGCGCACGGAACGCCCGCCCAGGTAATAAAGAATAAAAATTCAATTACAGGACAATACTTGTCTGGGGTTCGTAAAATCGAAGTGCCCAAAAAACGTCGTGCTGGTAATGGAAAATCGATTGTTGTGTCGGGGGCGCGTGGAAATAATCTGAAAAATGTGACGGTTGAATTTCCATTGGGTAAATTTATAGCGTTGACGGGTGTGTCAGGGTCTGGCAAATCGACACTGTTGTTAAATACGCTGTATCCGGCATTGATGCGTGCACTCTATAATTCAAAAATAGAGACCGGTGCGCACGACATTATTCGTGGTATGGAAAATATAGACAAGGTTGTAGATATAGACCAGTCGCCAATTGGACGCAGCCCGCGCAGCAATCCGGCGACGTATACGGGTGTGTTTGGCGATATACGTGATTTCTTTGCGGGCCTGCCAGAGGCAAAGGCACGTGGGTATGGACCGGGACGGTTTTCGTTTAATGTCAAGGGTGGACGTTGCGAGGCATGTCAGGGTGACGGACAGATTAAAATTGAAATGAACTTCTTGGCCGATGTGTATGTGGAATGCGATTGCTGTCATGGTTCGCGATATAATGAAGAAACGTTGGCGGTTAAATACAAGGGAAAGTCAATTGCAGATGTCCTGAATATGACTGTGGAAGAGGCGTACAGGTTTTTTGTAAATGTGCCGAAAATTGCCAGAAAATTGGAACTGCTGAAGCGTGTGGGACTGGATTATATCAAATTGGGACAAAGTTCGTTGGATTTGTCTGGGGGCGAGGCCCAGCGTATCAAATTGTCCAAAGAACTGGCAGCACGCAGTACAGGTGAAACAATTTATATCTTGGACGAGCCAACAACAGGTTTGCATTTTGAAGATATAAAAATGCTGTTATCAGTTTTGCATGAATTGGTCGAACAGGGCAATACGGTTATTGTTATCGAACATAATTTGGAAGTGATTAAAACTGCGGATTGGATTATAGATCTGGGCCCAACAGGTGGTGCAGGTGGCGGTCAGGTCATTGCAACCGGTACGCCAGAACAGGTGGCGGATGTTGCCGCGTCGCAGACAGGAAAATATTTGCAACGCTATCTGGACAAACCGTCAAAAAATAGTAAAATAAAAGCGAAAAAGGAGTAGTTATGTTTGGATTTGGTAAAAAGAAAGAAAAGGCACAGGTTAATAATATCACTGATGCAGATATCAAGGCTGCAGAAAAGGATTTAGGCGTAGATAAAATGCCTGCCGGGATGAAAGAGACTGCCCAACGAATGATGAGTGGCGAATTCGATATGAATGATATGTTGGCCCAGTTGAAACAGATTAAAAAGATGAGCAATTTTAGTGGACTGTTGAAAATGGTTCCGGGGATGAGTGGTGCTGTGTCTGCAATGAAAGAAAAAATCAAAGATGGCAGCGTCGATGCCCAGATTAAGATTTTAGAGGCAATGACCCCTGCAGAACGTGCAGAACCAGAAAAGGTGTTCGCCAATGCCAAGGCGCGTATTGCCCAAACGGCAGGCTGTACAGTACGTGACGTTGAACATATTATAAAGCAATACACCAAGATGAAACAGCAGATGGCCATGATTCAGCGTATGGGCGGAATGGAGGCCGTAATGCAAAAAATGCAACAGCAGGGTGGTATTCCAGGCGCAAAACCACAGGTTGGTTAATTTTAGGCAGATGGATATGGGCGTTATAGAAAAAATTGTGTCTGTAAAGACCGAGATGAAGCCATTGTTTTTCAGTGATACAGAATTAGTGCGGTTTTACACCGTAAAAACTGATGGCGCGCCAGGGCACAATCAATATCATTTGTCTGAATATCGATTTGATGGGGTGCCACAGCCGGGACGCTATATGAAATATGTTGCAGATGCGGCGGCGCTGAACAGTACGTTCGGTGTTTATTGGCGGATTCAAAAAGAAAGATAATGAAAATAATAAATAAAAAGATTGCGGGTAAGAAATCTTCGGTTGCGTGGCTGCAACGCCAGGCGGCCGATCCGTATGTTGCACGTGCACAAAAAGACGGATATCGGGCACGTGCGGCATATAAATTGATTGAAATGAACGAAAAGTTCAAGTTTTTGCGTAACGGTCAGGTTGTCGTGGATTTAGGGGCGGCGCCGGGGTCTTGGTCGCAGTATATCGCGCGCACATATCCAAAATCACGTGTCTTTGCGATGGATCTATTGGAAATTTCACCAATCGTTGGGGTTGAAACGTACCAGGGTGATTTTACAAGTGATGATGCGTTGCAATGGCTGGAAGAAAAATTGGGGTTGCAGTCTGACGAGATGGGGGGCGGTACAGCAGATGTTATTGTGTCTGATATGGCACCAAATACGGTTGGACACAAAAAAACAGACCATATTCGACAGATGGTTTTGTTGGAGTATGCACTGGATTTTGCGCTGCGTGCATTAAAGCCAGGTGGGACATTCGTTTGTAAATCGTTTACAGGTGGCACAACCCAGGATTTGTTAAAGCAAATCAAGGGGCATTTTGAATCTGTGCACCATATAAAACCGCCATCTTCGCGTAAAGATAGTGTTGAGATGTTTATTGTTGCAATGGGATTTCGTGGATAGAACAACCGCCGTTTCGGCGGTTTTTTTAGTTTTTTAAATGTTCGGCGGCGGTGCGGGCCAATTTGTCAACGCGTTCGTTCATTTCGTCGCCGTTGTGTCCGCGAACCCAAAACCAATGTATTTTTTTTGTAGCAACC
This sequence comes from Alphaproteobacteria bacterium, assembly GCA_017383325.1. The sequence continues at coordinate 3,667 of JAFNYG010000047.1, forward strand.
AATTCGTCTAATTTTTGCCACAGGTCTTGGTTCTTGACAGGTTTCTTTGTTGATGTGCGCCAATTATTTTTTTTCCAGTTTTTTATCCATATTTGTACGCCGTTTTTTACGTATTGGCTGTCCGTGTGGATTTCCAGTTCGTCGTGTCGGCGTGCGGCAGTCAGTGCGCATATCACCGCCATCAATTCCATGCGATTGTTTGTTGTGTTTTTTTCGCCGCCATTGCGTTCCGCGATATGTGTGCCATCGGTTGCGACAAAGCCCCAGCCCCCTGGGCCGGGGTTGCCCAAACACGAACCGTCAGTCCAAATTTTTAACATTTTATGTCTGTCCTTTTTATGATATAATATCATACATGAACTATAATTCCAAAGATTTAAAAGAAATGGCAAATGCCGTCCGTGCGTGGGCGTTGTATGCAATACGTGCCGCAGGCAGTGGACACGTCGGAATCGTTCTGGGGGCGGCAGATATTATTACTGTTATTTATGCAAATTTTTTGCGCCGTGGGCGTGATCGATTCGTTATGTCGGCCGGTCATGGCAGTGCGCTGTTATATTCTGTGCTGAAATTGTCGGGGTATAATGTTGGGGATATGGAATCGTTCAGAAAGATTGGTGGGTTGCCTGGGCATCCGGAATATGGAATTGATGGGGTTGATGCAACAACGGGACCATTGGGGCAGGGGGTCGCAAACGCAGTCGGTATGGCGATGGCGGCAAAAATAAAAAAATCAGATACGTATGTGTATTGTTTGTGTTCTGATGGGGATTTGATGGAAGGTGTCGCCCAAGAATCAATTGCGTTGGCTGGGCGGTATAGGTTGAATAATCTGGTGCTGTTGTGGGATGATAATGGTGTTAGTATTGATGGCGCAGCACAGACGGACATTGATGTTTGTTCGCGTATGACAGCGGCCGGGTGGCGTGTTATTAGTGTTGATGGACATGATTTTGTGCGGATTGGGCGGGCAATAGAAAACGCAAAGAAATCAGATGTGCCTGTGTTTATTCAATGTAAAACAGAAATTGGACGTGGAACGTCTGTTGCAGGGACAAGCAAGGCCCATGGTTTCGGTGTGTCTGATTCTGAATTAGGGCATTTGGTGCAGGAATTGATGTCGCCGATCGGGGACCAATTGTGGCGCAATGTTGCAATGGAACAGGTGGCGGTGGTCGCGGGGGATGTTGAGTATACTTTGCCACATGCTGTTTTGTCGGATGTGCCGGAAAATGTGTCGACGCGTGAATTGTCGGGTATGTATCTGAATGCGCTGTTACAGGCAGGGGCAGATATCGTTGGGGGCAGTGCAGACTTGGGGGGCAGTACAAATGTTCGTGTGTCTGCGTCGCGTGATATTGTGGCCGGTGATTTTACGGGTAATTATATAAACTTTGGTGTGCGCGAAGGTGCGATGGCGGCGATATTAAATGGTATGGCATTGTCTGGGGTGCGCGTGTTTGGATCGACATTTTTGGTGTTTAGTGATTATATGCGGCCCGCAATGCGGTTGAGTGCGTTGATGGGTTTGCCTGTGGTTTATGTTTTGACGCATGACAGTGTTGCAGTTGGTGAAGATGGACCAACGCATCAGCCGATTGAGCAATTGCCGTCACTGCGAATGATTCCGAATATGAATGTTTTTCGTCCGTGCAATGGATCAGAGATTATATATTCGTGGCGACGTGCGCTGACGGAAAAAACGTGTCCGTCCTGTATTGTGTTATCCCGTCAAAGGGTGCGACAAATTTCGACGCCGTTGGGGGCGGATTTGTCGTGTGGCGCATATGTCATAAGGGGGGCAAAAACATCGCGTGTGCGCGTGACAATTTTGGCAACAGGGACAGAGGTGCCACTGGCAATTGCGGTTGCGGATCGCTTAGGGGATTGGGTTCAGGTGGTTTCAGTGCTGTTAGTTTCTGATTTTCGTAAACAGTCGCCGGAATATAAGCGGCAGTTGCTGTGTGGGTTTGTTGTCGCGATTGAGGCCGCCGCCACTGCGCCATGGTTTGAATTTGCGGATGCAGTTGTTGGGATTGATCGGTTTGGTGTGTCGGGGCCGGGCGCGTGCGTATATTCTGAAATGGGGTTTGATGCGGATATAATTGCAAATGATATCAAAGATAAGATTAAATAGCTGATGTCGGAATATGTTTTTACATTGTCGTCGGGTGAAGAAATTCCAGTTGTAATTACAACCAGACGCGGGTTGCGTAATATTACATTGCGGCCGAAAACAAATCCAAAACGTGAAATTTATATATCTAAGCCATGGTTAGTGTCGGAAAAGGTTGCGATTAAATTTTTGCTTTCTAAACAAAAGTGGGTTGAGTGTGTGTTTCAAAAATGCCCGGCCAAGGTTTGCTTGGTGCCGGGTGATAGTATCGAATTTTTAGGAAAAATGCTTGAATTGCGACATGATTCGACAATGCGTTCGAATAAATTAATTGGTGATGTTTTGTGTGTCGGTGGTGATTTGTCTATGTTTGAACGGCGTGTTCGTGATTTTATCAAGGCGGAATTTTTGGTTGAGTTAAAAAAAATAATACGCGCAACCCCGCATGAGTTTTGGCCGAAACGGATTGCATTGCGTGATACCACCAGTCGATGGGGCAGCTGTTCGTCAACGGGAACGATGTCTTTTTCGTGGCGTTTGGCGTTCGCGCCAGCGGATGTTATGCGATATGTCGTTATGCATGAATTGGCGCATGTGCGTCATATGGACCATTCACCAGAATTCTGGGCGACAGTGCGTGATTTGTATGGCCCAGGGGTCGAACGGGCAAAACGTTGGCTGAAACAGAATGGTGGGCAACTGCACAAATATTTTTGATTTTTTATGAAAACGTACCTGTGGTAATGGCGTGTGGGGTGCGGTATAATGTGTATGTTCTTTCCTGGGGGCGCGAAAATCGCCGGTCGCAGATGTTAAAAGCAAGAAAATCTTTTCTTTCGTCATTTGCGTGCTTGGTTGGTGGTTGCGCCCCGCCTGAAATTGTTATTTATACTTGAAAAAAATAAAATTTGTCCTAAGATTAGTATGAAATGTTAAGTCAAAATATATTTTTTGCAATCTGTCATCACGCCCGTGCGGGCGAATATTAGCATATTGTCTTTTTATATGATATAATGTGCACGTAATGTGCGTAAAGTTTTTCCATTAAAAAATAGGATGAAAAAATGGATTTAAAACCAACAAAACCATTATCTGGTTTTATAGAATTATTACCGGCCGAACAGCGTTGCTTTGATTTTTGTGCGGCGCGTATGTTGAATGTGTTGAAAATGTCTGGGTTCAATCAGCTGGATTTGCCGGCAATCGAACGGGCCGAGGTTTTGACAGACAAAGATAATTGGGATGAAATTGAAACCCAGATGTTCTTGTTTCAAAAGGGCGATACAAAAATGGGGCTGCGTTATGATGGTACGGTTGGATTGTCGCGATATGTTGCGGGGCATCTGAATGATTTGGTGTTCCCGTTCCGTGCCAGCCAGTTTTCAAAACGGTATCGTGGCGAACGTGCCCAGCGTGGTCGGTATCGCGAATTTTATCAGATGGATATGGATATAATGGGTGTTAATTCGCTGTCTGTGAATTATGATGCGGAAATTATTTCTGTGATTCAGCGTGCGTTGAATTCTGTGTCTGATTTTATTGGTGAAAACGCGGTGCGTGTTGGGTCGCGGCCATTTTGGGACGCATTGTTTGATTATTTGGAAATGTCAGATGCGCAGAAAAAAGATGTGTTCGTTTTGATTGATAAGAAAGATAAAATGGGCGATGCATACTTTGCCGAAGGGTTGCGCGATACATTGGGTGATG
>JAFNYG010000048.1 GCA_017383325.1 Alphaproteobacteria bacterium
AAGAATTCTTCTAGTTCGGCAATCGAACCAAATACCATATATTCGCCGTCACGTTCCCAGATTGGTAATGGCATGCCCCAGAAACGGTTGCGCGATATCGACCATGGGCGCGCATTTTCAATCCATGAACGGAAACGTTCGCCGGCCGATGTCCAATTAACCAATGCATTATTTGCCAATAATTTATCCTTGACCTTTGGCACATCAATATACCAAGAATCCGTTGCGCGATAAATCAACTTTTCCTTGGAACGGTCGCCAAATGGATATGAATGCTTGTACTGTTCTTTTTTAACCAGGCGCCCATTTGTTTTCAGCCAATCTAAAATCGCAGGCGTTGCCGCAAAGATATTTTGCCCCGCAAAGTCCAAAACCGTTTCATCAAAGTTGCCATATGTATCGACATTTAATAAAACCGGGAATTTTGGGTCAATGTTTTTTGCCGCCCAAAAGTCGTCCGCACCATATGCCGGCGCGATATGAACGATACCTGTACCATCGGAATCGGACACATAGTCCGCCGGTATTACCTGGAACAGCAAATCAGAACCGCCCGCATAATATGGGAACAGCGGAGTATAATGCATACCCACCAAATCAGCACCAGTTATGCGACCAACTTCGGTTGCGTTGGCGAATTGTTTTTCGTATGCCTTTAATCTGCTTTCTGCGATTACATAGACCGCACCATCGGCGTCACGCATGCGCAGGTACGTCATGTTTGGATTTACCGCCAGCGCACTGTTTGCAGGCAGTGTCCATGGGGTTGTCGTCCATGCAATTACACGGTCGCCGTTTTCCAATTCAAACCAAACCGTCACCGCATCATCAACAATTTCGCGATAATCCTGGGACGCTTCGGAATTTGACACAACCGTACCATTTACCCAGTCATATGGATTAACACTGTAATCTTTGTACAACAGCCCCCTGTCATACAGCGATTTTAATGTCCACAGCATGGATTCCATGTAATTTTTATCCATGGTTTTATAACCATATCCATCACCGATATCAACCCAGCGACCCATACGGGTAATAAAGTGATTCCATTCGTTGGTATATGTCATAACATCATTTCGGCACATGTCACAGAACGCGGAAATACCGTCATTGGCAACGATGTCTTTGGCCGCCCTGCCCTGCTTTTTTTCAACAGAATTTTCCGCCGGCAAACCATGGCAATCCCACCCCAGTTCACGCGACACATGGCGACCATTCATCGTCTGGAAACGCGCAACCATATCTTTGACCACAGACACCCCCAGGTGCCCCCAGTGTGGCAAACCGTTCGCAAATGGGGGACCATCATAAAATGAAAATGGACGACCGGATTTAGTCTTGTCCAGCGATTTGTGAAACGTGTTTTCGGTTGCCCACTTAGACAACATTTCCTGTTCCAAGGCAGTAAAATCTGCACGTGGTTCTGTTTTTTTGTACGTCATGTTTTGTCCTGTTTTTTATATTAAAAATGGGCGCCCATGCGCCCCAGCCACCGCCAAAGCGCAGTGTCCATTATTTAATAATAATTATTGTTGTTTGTTTCATCGGGTTACAGATTACAATGCTTTTGTATAAAAAACAAGTATTTTATGTCCGCACTTGCTTTTTACAGCAACACAATAAAAAAAACCGCATTTGCGGTCTTTGTTATTGCATAAACTGGGTGGCAATTCCGCCCAATGACTGCAACGCGCCAGAACCACCAGAATTTGCGACACTGCTGACAGTTTGCAGAATTGTGCCTGTGTTGGTCTTTTGCCCCATAGAACTCATAGTATTAATTAAGAATTCGCCCCATAACGCCTTCTTTTTCGCGTTTAGTTTTGCGTACGAGCAGCGCTCTATCTTGTCCATCAGGATACCCGCCATCTTTGCTTCTTGGGCAGAGTAATCGGATGTATCAAAATCAATCAGATTGAATATGTCATATATATTTGATACATGCTTTTTATTCTTGTCGGAACAGCCACTGATAGAACCGTCGGTGCAATAATACGCACTGACCGCGATGGGATAGTTTTCCCAGACAGCGCCCACATCACCAGATCCGCCAAAATAATCATAACATAGCGCGTCGAGCTCATCAGTACCTTCGGCAAGACTGACACGTGCCTGATACCCCCCTGTTGGGGTTTTGCAACGTTTCATACCCAAGGCGGTTTGCACTTCATCAGCAGTACTGGCACCGGTTTTTGCCCATTCTTTCATTGTGTTGTTTACAAAACTAATCTCGGCCGAGGTGGGGATACATTCATCCGTCAATGCCTTTTGCTGTTGTGTTAACTGCTTAATCCCGCCAATCAGATTGACAACCGTTGGAAGCAAACTGGACCCTGCGTCCATGGCAGACGTCTGTTTTGTCGCGACCGGCGCCGCCTTTTTAATGGTAATCGCGCCCATGGCAGAACCATGTGCAAAAAGTGTACAGCCAACAAAAAACAGTAAAAGCTTATTCATCTCTCTTGACAGCTATTATAACACAAAAAAACGTGCCAACAAATATAAAAATTGCATTTTGCTTATTTACAGGCTAAACTGACAGTGTGCACAAAGATAAACGTAATTTTATTATATTTACAAAACACAGACGATTAAAACGCCTGTGGCAGTTCTTTTTCACAGGATGGGGACTGGTTATGGTTGCGGCGCTGGTGGCGGGATCGCTGTTTACAAAACAGATTTTATGGACGCCAATATCTGCAATAAACATGACAGATATTGTCAGCAATCAATTCAAAATGTCTGGTGCGTCGTTTGTTGGCACAGATAAAAACGGGGAACCATTTAAACTGCGCGCGAAAACAGGATACCAAGAATATGACAACCCAAATATTATATTTCTGGACGGCGTTTCTGGATCGATAAATCGCACGACAGGTAATGCGAAAATAACAGATAAAATAACCGCAAATCGTGGACAATATAATCGAAATAAAAAAACCATTACTTTGACTGGGAACGTACGCGTCGATTCCAGTAATGGCGATAAATTAAGAACAAATGAATTGGTGATAAGACTATGAAACAATCTGTACTGCGTGTTGAACATCTATCAAAAACATATGGCAAGCGCATGGTTATCAAAGACGTGTCTTTGGTCGCGCGCCAGGGTGAATCTGTGGGACTGTTGGGGCCCAATGGCGCCGGCAAGACAACCGCATTTTATTGCATAACAGGACAGCTGGCGGCAACAGGTGGACAAATATTCTTGAACTCGCAGGATATCACGCATTTACCATTTTATCAGCGTGCGCGATTGCATATCGGATACCTGCCCCAGGAAAACAGCGTATTTCGTGGACTGACCGTTGAACAAAACATTATGGCAATTTTAGAGGTGGTTGAACCAGACAGAAAAAAGCGCAAGAAAAAACTGGATGCGCTGTTGGATGAATTTTCAATCACATCGTTACGACGCAGTCCGGCGACCGCACTGTCCGGTGGTGAACGGAGACGCGTGGAAATCGCACGCGCATTGGCAAACGACCCAAAATTTATTCTGTTGGACGAACCGTTTGCGGGTATCGATCCAATCGCAGTAAATGAAATTCGCAGTTTGGTGTCACAGCTGAAAAATCGCGGATTGGGCGTGATTATAACCGACCATAATGTTCGTGAAACACTGGGGATTACTGACCGCAGCTATGTTCTGCACGATGGTAAAATTCTGAAACATGGAACCACCCCCGAAATCGTTCAGGACGAAATGGTAAAAAAGGTTTATCTGGGCGAAGATTTTGTTATGTAATAAAAGACCGCCAAATGGCGGTCTTTTATTGCAATATTTGCTTGGCTGATTCCAATAAACTGATTGCCAGGTCTAAATCGTCGTTGTTTGACGGGGCAGACGTGGCAACAAAGTTTGGCGCGCCAGCATCATCCATTGACACATCATCAACACTGGTGGGCAAATTGCCATCGCGCAATAATTTTTTTACACCTGCAATCGTCATACCATGTTTGTACAACAGGTCACGAATAACGGTCAATTTTTGGACCGTTTCTGTGCGATAGTAGCGGCGCCCACCCGCACCCGTGGTTGGACGAATGGCAGCAGGGAACTGTTTTTCCCAATAACGCAGGGTGTGCGCCGGCACAGAAAGTCGCTTGGACACTTCGTTTATTGATGAAAAGTATTCATTTGTATTTTCCATGCCGTCCCCCGATTATTCAGACACAACCGCGTCGGTCGTTTCAGATTCTTCGTCAGATGCACCTTCGATTGAAATCGCGGACACCACCTTTTCTTTGTCTGCGGTGCGGAACAATGTTACGCCCGCGGTGCTGCGTCCTGCGATACGAACATCCGCAACAGGTGTACGAATAATTTTACCGCCATCTGTCACCATGATAATATCATGATCGTCAGCAACCGGGAATGAACCAGCGACGGCTGTATTCTTGCCCCCCAGTTTAATGTTGGCAAATCCGCCACCACCGCGATGTGTCAAACGATATTCATACGAACTGGTGCGTTTACCAAAGCCATTTTCAGAAATGGTCAGGATAAATTCTTCGCGGGACGCCATTTCAGCCATCTTGGCATCATCCAAAACAATTGTTGTTTCTTCTTCGTCGGCGGACGCCTCTTCTTCGATGCCGGTGGCGGCGCGACGCGCGGCACGTGACTGTTTAATATACGCCGCACGAACCGCCGAATCAGATTCACCACGATTCAACATTGCCATGCCGATAATACGATCATCCGCACCCAATGTAATACCACGAACACCGGTTGAATTGCGGCCGGCAAACACACGAATTTCTGGCACTGGGAATCGAATCGCACGTCCACGATACGTCGCCAAGAATACATCTTGGGATTCGTTACATGGCAGAACGGAAATCAAACTGTCACCTTCGTCCAATTTCATCGCGATTTTACCGTTTGCACGGATTGAATCAAAATCACTCATACGATTGCGACGAACAGTACCAGATGCAGTTGCAAACATCAGGAAATGTTCCACACCGGATTCCGCAACACGCGCAACGTCTTCTTCGGGAACCGGCAAAATCGCAGTAATCGTTTCGCCATTTTCCAATGGCAACAGATTGACCAGCGGACGTCCCTTGGCCGCAGCGGCCGCTTCGGGTAATTTGTATGTTTTCAATTTGTAACACATTCCACGCGAACTAAAGAACAGCAATGGTGTGTGCGTGTTTGCAACAAAGACCTGAACAACATAGTCATCATCCTTGGTCGCCATTGCATTGCGTCCCTTGCCACCGCGTTTCTGGGCGCGATATGTGTCCAGCGCAACACGTTTGATATACCCGGTATTCGATACGGTTATAACCATATCTTCGCGGGCAATCAGGTCTTCGATATCAATATCGATTTCTGCGTCTGAAATTTCTGTACGACGTGGGGACGCCCAATTGTCACGGACAGACGCGGTTTCTTCGCGAATAATCTGGATAATGCGTTCGTGACTGCCCAGAATTTCCAGCAAGTCGCGAATCGTCGCCCCAAGATTGGTTAAATCGTTATGAATTTTGTCGCGTTCCAGGCCCGTCAAACGATGCAATTGCAATTCCAGAATCGCACGTGCCTGATCTTCGGACATATAGAACATGCCGTCTTTGTATTCTGTGTTGGGGTCATCAATTAACTGAATATATGATTCAATATCAGATGCACGCCACCCACGTGAAACCAGCAATTCGCGGGCAACGTCTGGATTTGGACTGGTCTTAATCAATTCGATAACTTCGTCCAGGTTCCCAACCGCAACAGACAACCCTAATAATGTATGCGCACGATTGCGTGCCTTGTTCAAATCAAAAATAGTGCGACGACGGATAACTTCGGCACGGAAATCGATGAACGCATCCAGAACACCACGAACGTTGAACAACATTGGACGACCACGATTCAATGCCATCATGTTAACTGGAAAACTGGTTTGCATTTCTGTGTATTGAAACAGATGATTTAATACAACGTCTGCAATCGCGTCGCGCTTTAATTCAATGACAATACGCAAACCTTCCTTGGACGATTCGTCGCGAATTTCGGAAATGCCTTCGATTCGTTTGTCTTTAATCAATTCGGCAATTTTGATAATCATCTGTGCCTTGTTAACCTGGTACGGGATTTCATCAACAATGATTGCCTGGTGATCACGAAAATCTTCGACGTGCGTTTTTGAACGAATGATGATTGAACCGCGACCTGTGGTGTGCGCCTTGTACGCGCCGGCGCGCCCCATAATCATCGCACCCGTTGGAAAATCAGGTCCAGGGATAATTGAAAACAGCTCATCATCCGTCAAATCACGGTTATCCAATATCGCCAAAATACCGTTGCAAATTTCACCCAGGTTGTATGTTGGAACATTTGTCGCCATACCAACCGCAATACCTGAGCCACCATTTACCAAGAAATTTGGAAACTTAGCTGGCAACACAACAGGTTCCTGTAACGAACCGTCAAAGTTCGGTTGCCAATCAACAGTATCTTTGTCCATGTCATCCATTAACGACGCGCCCAATTTTGACAGGCGCGCCTCGGTATAACGCATGGCGGCCGCCTTGTCCCCGTCGCGCGAACCAAAGTTACCCTGGCCCTGGACCAACATTTCGCCCATGGAAAAATCTTGGCCCATACGAACCATGGCTTCGTAAATAGAACTGTCGCCGTGCGGGTGATATTTACCCATAACATCACCAACAATACGCGCAGATTTAACCGTCGGTTTGGTCGCAGGCGCAACATCGTTCATAACATACAGAATTCTGCGGTGCACAGGTTTGCACCCGTCACGAACATCGGGCAATGCACGATCAACAATAACCGACATCGCATAGTCCAAAAAACTGGTTCGCATTTCATGCTCAAGCGATGATTGTGGGACACGTGTTTCAATTACTTCGTTAATGTTTTCTGACATACTTACCTTTCCTATGTTTATAACATATGAAACATAGCAGAAACTTGGGCTTTTCGTCAAGAAATAAAGCCCAAAAAAACTATTGACAAAATTTACTTTCGTGATATACTGTGTGGTTACAGGATATAGACAATATGAGCGAGCTGAAAGAATCATTAATAGAAGCCAGAGAATGGCTGCAAAGCGTCAAAGACACACCAGGTCAAGATTTGTTGACACGCATGAACACATCATATCGGCTGTGGAACCTGGAAAAAATAATCAATACAGTCAGTCATTTGGAAAACATTCAAAACTGTACCAGAAACAAACAAAGGTAATCGCATGGACAATGTATTTTTGCCATTTTACAAGCTGTTCGTCGCAGTGTTTATATATCATTTGACGCTGGAAGCACTGGCCAAGCTGGGATTAATAAAATCTAAATAAAAAGGTTGCGTTTTCATAAAACCTGTGGTTAAATGGTGGCACAAACGGATTTTTCCAGTGATGTGCGGATGATGCTGCTCGGGCGCGCACTGGGGCAAAAAAAA
>JAFNYG010000049.1 GCA_017383325.1 Alphaproteobacteria bacterium
AAACTTCACGGACTTTTGAGTCGTACCTAAGTGTGTCCAACAAAGTTCTGTATTCATTTTTGAATTGTTGCAGACGAAATGGGGATATATTATCGTCGTCAAACCATGCAGATGTGTCGCTGCAATCTGGGATTTCTGATGGCTTTGCAATTCCCAAACGCTGTTGCATGGTTGGGTCGCCTGCGATATAGCCATCAATAACCTGGGCGACTTTTTCAAGATTTTTTCTAAACTTTGGATTTTTATTGTATTTTTCCGAAGTTATTCCACTTAATAAATCGTCATATGAAAAATCATCGGTTAACAGCCCCCAATTTTTTAACTGTAATTCCAAACGATTTTTATACTTCGTCAAAAAACCATGCAGTGTAACCGCTGTTGAGCCAGCAGGGGCTGGACCAATTTTTTGCTTGCCCGCAACCGTCGCTTTGGTATATTGGAACAAATGATGGATGGTTGCTGTGCCTGATGCGTGCGAACCAAAGTATGTATCCAAGAATTTTGTTGCGTCTTCGTTATACTTGAAATCTTTCCTGGCGCCATCCATTGACTGAAAAGCAGTCTGAAATGCTTTGAACAGCTTTTTCCATTCTTTATCGTCTGCCCCCAGGTACATTTCGTCCGCTGGGTCTTGCGGTTCGGGCAAATCCTTTCTTACGTAAATATTTGTTCCAGGTACGGTTTCAAAGTTACCTGTTGCGGGGTCTTTTTTTAATAATTCTTCCGCCCAGATTTTCTGGTTATCGGTTGCCTTTTTATCCTTGATATAACCGCAAAACTGTACAAATTGCTCGTGCGACATTTCACGAAAAATCAGTCGATTGTAATATGCGGTTAAAAAATCTTTCATATTGGCCATATTCGCACCTTTATCTATCTAATTTATTATAGTGCAAATTGCGGGAATTTTCAATATTTACTGTACTTTTTTTCGAGTTTTCGGTTATAATTTTCTAAAAAGAGGAAAGGTCTTATGAACAGACTGATGATATCACTGTATGGTTTTGCGTTTTTTAACAAGTTTTTATTGCTGACGCCGGTATATGCGATTTTTATGCAGGAAAATGGTTTAACAGACCTGCAATTGTCAACTATGTTTATTATATCGGCCCTGGGGACAATACTGGGACAGGCGCCAATCACATATATCACAAATCGTGTAGGACAAAGATGGTCTATGATTATTGGCCAAATTTTAAAGGCAATCGCAATTCTATTGTGGTTGGCGTGGCCAACATATACAGGATTTGTCGTGGGGATGTTTCTGTGGGGTGTGCAGGCTGGCTTTCGCAGTGTCGCGTTCGAAGGCCTGGTATATGACGCTGTGTCCGCATACGGAAAACGGCGCGAATATTCACGTATTCTGGGGCGAAAATCTACGTATGAATCAATCGGGGTGGCATTATCTGCATTTGGTTCGTTGCTGATGTTTATGGGATACGATTGGGTAACATGGGCGTCGGTTGCGGCGATATTGATTTCTATGATTTGCCTGATGGCGGTGCCATATCGCCCCAGCAACCCAGCACAACAGGCAGCACCGATGCCTATGATTAAACTGATACGCACAGGTATCAAGATATGCGTAAAAACACCATGCCTGATGTCCGTGATGATGATGGCCCTGTTGGTCATCAACATTCCGTTCCTGGACGATTTCTTAAGCCCGATTGGATTGCAAATCGGAATACCAACTGAATACGTTGGGATTGTGCCACTGTTTTTACTGGGATGCGCAACAATTGGGCAACGTTTTGCATATAAGTTCTCAAAAATTTCAGAAACATTCTTGTACGCAATGATATGCGTGGTCGGTATCGCGTTTGTTGGATTTGGCGCAGATTACGATACCGACGCACTGTGGATGATGGGGATTGCATACATGCTGTTTTATGGCATTTATACGTTGCTGTATTCGCGGTTTCAGCACATGATACCGCCACGACATCGGTCGGTGGTCCTGTCGTTCTATACAACGATAAACTATATATTGTATATGATTGTATGTGGGGTTGTCGGATTGGGAGCAACATTGGGCAGCTGGCGATACAGCATATTTATATTAGGTGGATTGATGCTGGCGCTGGGGCTGTGGGCAATTACGTTCATGCGCGGACGCTGCTATGACAAAGCCCAGGCATAGGTTCCTGTATCAGACATGACGTTTATATTGTAATATTCTGGGTATGAAGATACATTTTCGTACCGTATTCTTGAAATCTTTGCCGTACTTGATGTCAATCGCGGGCGGAATCGTTTTGTACACCGAGGCAATTGATAACGCACCAAATGCAAATATACGTGACCTGGTAATTAATGTATCGGCATCACTGTTGTCGATTCCACTGGTATTTTTGTTGTACGATTATACTAATTCGCGGATTGCAAACCAGATGAAGCAAACAATGATAAACAGCATGACAGATAAACTGAATGTGCTGATGCTGAATATGATTATTTTACTGCGCGAATCCATGGGGGTGCATAGCAAGCTGACAACAGAAAACCTGAATCGAATGCTGATATGGCGGGCGACAGAAATTTCAAAGCGACAGAAAATCAATGCACGCACACTAGAAAAACTGAATGATTTTCACAATGATTTAGACACACTGTTGTATCGCAACAGCCGAAACCCGGTCCTTAGCAATGAACAAATTCAGATATTATCTGGGCTATCGCGTGATATAACGCACCTGATAAATGAAAATAAATTTCGTAGAAACAAACACCTGTCCGCAAAGTATACAGAATCTGTTATGGGGCGAATTTTGGACTGGCTGGATTCGGACAGCGTTGCAGCAATGAACCTGGCCCAACATATGGCCGGGACCGACACATCAAAAACAAAAAAATAAATCGTACTTTTTATTCTTTTTGCTTGATTTTCATTTTTTTATATGTCAAAATATCCGCCGACCACTGGAAACAGAACCATGTGTTTTGATTTTCCAGGTCCGGTTTTGGGGACATAGCTCAGTTGGTAGAGCAAATGACTTTTAATCATTGGGTCCAGGGTTCGAGTCCCTGTGTCCCCACCAGGAATTTAACGACCGTTTATCGGTCGTTTTTTATTGAATTTTCACACGTTTTATGATATAATACGCATATTCAGCGGACGACATTTGTCGTCTTTTTTTTATTTACCCGCCATGTGCGGGTGTTTTTATTTAATCAAAAAGGAGTTTTTATGAGCAATATTTGGGATGGGGTCACATGGAATGAAAATGGCGAATTGGTTCTGGGTATCTATGCAGAACCGCCAGTCGCAGAAACAGATGAAGAATACGCGTGATATAGAATGGTTATGACCCAGTTGGATTGTTATGAACCCGATACCCGTGCCGGCGAAAGTGCCGATAATACAAACCCGTATCCGAACCAGAAACTGTTTGATGCGATTGAAAAGTTCAGAAAGTTACAAAAAATCAAAGAGCGTGGCGCTGTCAAACCAGGACACTGGACAGAAGTAAAAATAAATCAAGAACTGGAAAAGAAACAAAGCGAGAAAAAAGATATGAAAGATATTGATACAAACAAAGTGTCTGATATGAAAATGAGTGATAAAGGTATTGAGTGGTTAAAAGGGTTAGAAGGTTCGGTCAAGGTTAATGGGAAACACGTTATATACGATGATGTCACGGGCAAACCTGTACCTGCAGGAGTTTCATTGCCAGTTGGAGCAACAATTGGCTATGGGCATTTGGTAAAGCCGGGTGAAGATTTTAGTGCTGGTTTAACGGAACAACAGGCGACAAAACTGTTGCAGCAAGACCTGCAAGCAACCTATAACACAATAAATGAACAAATCTCTGCCGATGCTATATCAAATATGACACAAAGCCAATATGACGCATTGGTGTCGCTGGTATTTAATATTGGGGCCGGGTCTGCTGCACCACAAAATAGAAATCGTGGGCTATACCAATCAACGGTTAGAAAATATTTGAATGACAATAAATATAAAAGCAATATTTACCCAAATTTAGAAGATGCGTGGCGTGCATTTAGGAATGAAGGAATCTTGGATGGGCGACGTGATGCAGAATGGCGGCTATACAATAATGCAGACTATAGTGGTTATTGATTTATCTGAATCAGTTGTTCCAGGTATTGTTTGGCGGCATCAAATTTTGATGTCGCCGCATTTATCCCGATGATAGAACCGCACTGTGGATAACAAGAATCTGGGCGCTGAATATATAATGCTGCATCTGCTGCGCTGTCTATATATTGAATAAAATTGCCCCACATGCTTTCAGGGGTTTGTCTATATTTTGTTGTTATTATTTCTGATACAATTGCCTTATAGCATTCCGTATGTGTATCTATTACTTGTACAATTTCTATGGTCGTATTGGCGCGTTTGCTGGCATTTTCGTATTCTGTATCACAATTTTGCATCATAAACCTGTAATCAGGGGCCGCGAAAACAGTACGTGATAGTATTATAAACATAGAAAACACAAGAAATATATTTTTCATACGTAAATGATATTTAGATTTGTATTGATAGTCAATAATATTGTTCGCACTAAAATCTGAAAGAATAGATTACTTAAAAGGCACAAAAAACTGGGTAACGGCAAAAAAACGGTTGGTTGAAAAGAGTAAATAAATACTAATTACTGTCTAATCCATACCCCTTCAAGTGTTGCCTGCATACCACAAAAGGCGCTAAATGAATCTGCATTGATAAAATGCAGATTCATTTTATCTTCAGACTCCATTTGAAACAATATACCAACAGGAATAAAATATTCCGTATCTGTCTCTCTGTCATATTGATATTTTTTGCTGTTGTATTCTGCCTTATCCCCGCTGATTTCTATTTTACTTTCAACATCACAGATGTGTAAGTCATCGTGGGTACTAACACCT
>JAFNYG010000005.1 GCA_017383325.1 Alphaproteobacteria bacterium
AAACAGTCGCCACCCCCTTCGGGACAACAGTTAAATCCTTGGTCCCCCAGGTCGGTATAGATTTCGCCCGGACAACAACCATTTGCATCTGGTGCGACATTGCCTTCGCACAGAATTTGTGCAGGTTCTTCTTTTGGTGCATCAGACGCATATGGATTTTTTACAGTCCCATCTTCGTTGTATTGTACACCCAAAATTTCTTCCTTAAATTGCTGTGAATCTTCCCCCCCTCATTGCGTGATTTTTTCTTGATACTGCGCTTTTTGATCCTTGCGATATTCTTCATACTGTAATGCCTTTTTTGACTGATAATTTAACGAATCACAATACAGTTTCAGTGTGCTGTACGAATGCCCACCGCATTGGTTTAAATTTCCGTCACTTTTGCCTGAACATTCCGTTTTTACACGATACAGGCCTGTTTCGGAATCTACCTCGCAATAATTACCCACCGCAAATGATCGTGATTGTCCGATCCACGAATCGTCCTGTGCAGGTGTCAAATCCATATCGTCTTTGTTGATATTGCGCCTTTTGTTGTTGCCAAATTCCGCGACGGCGCACTTTTTCCCCGTGCCATCTGCTGCGTCTGGCGCACCACATGTAATTTGCAAATCAACAGGCGAATATACTGTAATACGTGTGCCTGCGGCGATCGTAAATGGTGGTACGGTATTATCCATCATATCGACCAACAACTTTTGTGCCACCTGGTTCCATGCGGTAATAATTTCATTTTTCGCCAGTTCCGATGAACGCATTGTTCCGCTTTGTACGACCGTGTTGTTGTCCAAATCAATTTGGTTAACAAACGCATCCGCCACCGGGTTTATCAAATTTACCGCTGCGGGAACAAATGCCGTCAGCATCGGCATAAAGAATTGTTCCATGTAATCCGTACTGCCGCGTCCTGGCACGCCAACACGTCCCTGGGCATCGCCCGAATATGGGTCGTGGCTAGCTGGAAAGTTAAATTCTACGCCATCCGGGCGAATAAATTGATACCATTTTATATTCATGCGCCCAATTGCCTTGTATGGTCCTGGCACCTCGCCTGTCACATACCCCAACAGCAATGTTCCGGTTGGAATAACTATGGTTCGTCCGTTATCTGAATAGACATTTCTGTCCACTGTTGCACGAACGGGTACGCCCAGGCTCAACGCGTCAATATCTGCGCGTACATCAGACACGATTGTGGCTGGGATTGGTTTATACTGACGCAGAACAAAAGTGCGATCATACGGCGCGGTGGACGTAACGGTATCTTGCCCAGTTGTGCCAAATATTACACCTGTGTTTTTGGCTTTTTTTACAATGCTGCCACTGCCACCAATTTCGCCCAGTGTGCTCATGCCACCGCTGGTAACATCCGACACATCTTCCAGTTGTTGTGCGCGGTTTACTTTCTTAACAGCCGGCGCATTACTCAGTTCCGGTATTTCGCCACTGCTGATAACTGAAAATCCGATATGGTCCGCATCTGTTCCGATTTTTTTACCATCGTCATCTGTTATTATTCCATTGATTGGGTTGTATATTCCTGTCGGATTTTTACAATCTCGATCTGAAAATGGATAAAATTTATATACACCACTACTTGGTTTAATCCACCCGATTTGACGCCCCGAATTTCCATAGCCTGGAAATGCAAAGTCCGAACATCCATCTGGAATTACATATGATGCAGTATTGGTTTCTGTTTCAACAACATCTGGCGCATCAAACACCACAGGTGGGGCAATTGCCTCAATTTCTTGTTGTATTTCCTGTTTTGGCGTTATTGGTTCTGTTGGTGTAACTACGTCTGGTGTGACAACAGTTGGTGCTTGGGCTGGTTTTTGGGGGTCCTGTGGTAAAATTGCCCCCAGTGTCAACACAATTTTATCTGTGCGTTTCATTGCAACCGTTTCATCTGCATCATGCCAATCGATAAATACCGGAACATTTTCAACATCCATACTTTTTGTTGGTGTAAATGTCACTTCTATGCGACATCCAATTGCAGTGATTTTATCCATGCTAACGCACGTAGAGCCGACTTCCAATCCTGTTACATCATCTTTATGCCAACGTACGTCGATAATTTTTACAGGCGCTGTTGCAGAAATTTTGATAGTTTGGGTTTTCTTATCGCCAACAACAACGTCTGCCCAATTAATTATATTTGGGTCGATTTTTAGTACAGTTGGCGCCTGATCTGTTTTGGAAATATCCTCTTGTTTTCTTTCACCGCTTAACAACAACGTCAGCAATATTATCACCATTATAAACGCAACCACCAGCAACAGCCACTGCACACGCTTTGGTGTGTTCTGACGTAATTCTGAAAATTGTTCTTTCAGTTTGCTCATCCCCTAAACCCACTGTTTTTATTGCATACGAACCACGCTGCAACTGGTTCCGCTGAATTTCAACAATTTATCACACAGCGTTTGTGCGGTATCAATATCTGCCAATGGTCCAATACGCAGACGATACAAACGTGCCGCCGATGATGTTGCGCCTAATTCACCGACCCCCTGTTCATCAACCGCAAAGAACACATCTTTGGCATATGGGGTTAACAGTCCCTGGCCATCTTCGCCAGTGAATTTAGATAACAACATATTCCAATAATCGTCCAGTGCTTTGACCGATGTGTCAGATTTTAATTCAACAGCGACCCCGACTTGATTGCTGGGAATCAGTGGGATATTGGTCTGTGGCAAATATGCACCCGCAGTATTTCGCTGTTGTGGCAACATGTTAACAACACTGCCGGTTGATTGTGGCATTGCCTGTGGCACCGTAAACCCGGCCGGCATATAATAACCTGCGCCTGTTGTCTGATTGACGGTTTGATTGTTGCCAACAAATACCGGTGTCCCGGTATAGTTCATGCCCATGTTCATCGCGCTCAGACTGTCGGTATAGGCTATATTGTTCAAAGATTGTCCTGACAACATGCTTTGTGCGACGTTTGCCTCAGCCAGTGCCATCACAGACGCAGTATCTGCAATCAAGAACGGCTTTTCACGCTTTTTTATACACACAATTCTTTGCCCGCTGCGCAGAACCATATCACCCACTGCTTCGACAATCAACAGACGACCATCTTCGCCATCTGTGCGGAATCCAACTGGTGATTCGCCTCCTTCGACCAACAACGACACCACCGGTCGCTGTGTCATGGCAATAACCTTGTCGCCAAAATCGATGTATGTAAATATGCGGTCGCGCCACACACGCTCAGGTGCAATTACGTAATCGTCTGGGTTTGGGACAAATATATCTAAATCAAAACGGAATTCAGACGGGTCAATTTTTACAGATTTTATCCAGCCGTAATCTTCGCCATCTACACCAACCGTTGACGTTTGTGGGGCCGACTTTTGGAATATAGATTTTGCACCACCTGACGTTACGGCCGAATTTGCCATTGGCAATGTGCCATTCCCATCCAGCATGACATCGACCTGGGAATATGTAATTTCACTGGAATTAGACGGTTCGCTGCGCAAATAGAATATATATTTGTTCCCAGATTTTCCAGTCACAATCATATTTGTATCTGACCCCTGGTTTGAACCAGTCGGTGAAATAAACATTGTGCGATCACCCTGGGTCGCATCAATCTGGAATAAATCTTTGTTTCCGACAACTGCATCTGCGATTTGTTCGCCATTTGGCAATGTCACCATTGTTACCATTCCGTTGCGTAATTTGATTGGTAACACAGACCCCGCAGACCATGTCAATTGCGCGTATCCTGGTTTAACACTGCCTGCGGCCATGTTTGCATTTGGATTGTTCCATGCATCTTGTACACCATACCCCGTTGAATATGCGGGCAACGTCAACATCCCCGCCAAACAAACAACAAACAACTTTGAAAATGTCATACCAATCCTTCCTACTTTTTTACTTTTTTTATTCATTCAGAAAGCCAGTATCCAATGGATCACCGTTTTCAGATACAATCTCGTATTTTGAAACCCGCATCCCCAAAGGGTTGTCAATTCTGTCGGCCCATTGAATTTTTGTATTGTCTTCCGTTTCTAATTTTAATTTGATTGTATAATCTTTTGGTGCGGTCTGTCCAGCATTATCCGTGCAAAAATAACGAAATTTTACCTGGTATACATCCTCAGACGCCATGTACATCGGTGCGCCATCAAAATTAACCAGGCAGTTAAAGTTTGGCGCTTCGCTCATAATCGCGTTAAACATATCTGTATCTGTGAAATCAGCATAAACCTGGTCAGTTGACATTATACGAACTGCGCCATCATTACTGTTCCATTTTTGGTGCATTGCATTTGGGTTTGAAAATATTTCATTTCTGTGTCTGATATATTCGCGAACAAATGCCTTGGTGTATCTGTCCAGATTTTCACTTTTTGGTTGCATTTGTACTAATCGAACATCCAGGTTGTCGCGTACGACGGTCGTCAGAAAGAATATCTGGGGGCGGTTCAACGGAAACATCTTGTACACAGTTATGCCCAGCGTTGCCAGCACCACCAGTGCTGTTGCCAGCACAAACATCATAATTCTGGATAACAAAATTGGCGGTTCTACGCGATTTTGCACGATTTTCTCCCCCTTAGATGAAATGATTGTAGACAAAAAGTGTTGTCTTATGCAAGAAAAAAACTAAACACAACAAATTAAAGTTTTTTTAGTGATGAAAATCTTCTTGCGCAAAATGTTAAAAAATATTATAATATTTCCGCTTGATTTTTTGTGTTCGTGTGCTATTCTGTCGCAGACTATATGTTGGCATATGGCACATTGATGACACACAGGGGCATAGTTCAACGGTAGAATATCGGTCTCCAAAACCGCGGATGAGGGTTCGATTCCTTCTGCCCCTGCCAATTTTATAGTTGTGGTAAAATTACGTAATTACAGGCAGATTTTATGAAGAAAATACTAGATTTTTTTAAGTCAGTTCGCAGCGAATGGTTTAAAATTGTGTGGCCATCGCGTGACAGTGTTATTCGTGCAACAATTATGATTCTGGTGTTTTCGGGTCTTGCGGCGCTGTTCTTTTTTGTTGTGGACAGTATATTGAACGCGATTGTCGGGTGGATTTTCTAAATACATCAAAGGAAGCATAAATGGAAGAAAAAATGCAGTGGTTTGTCGTGAATGTTCATACTGGGTGCGAAGATAAAGTTGCGCGCGGTCTGCGTGAACAGATTGACAAGCGTCGTTTAAATGCGTTGTTTGGCGAAATAATGGTTCCAACGCGCGAAGTGACCGAAATCAAGGCGGGTAAACGTGTCAAGGCAGAAAGAAAGTTCTTCCCGGGATACATTGTGGTTCAGATGGTTATGAACAACGAAACATTTACCTTGGTAAAACAGATTCCTCAGGTTGTTATGTTCCTGGGCGCTCGTAATAAGCCGATTGCTGTGACTGAGGCTGAGGCTCACCGTCTGATGAAGCAGGTCGAAGAAGGTGCGACCGCCCCCGAAGATGTTATGTATGAGGTTGGTCAAGAGGTTCATGTTATCGATGGTCCATTTGCAGGCTTTAACGGCATCGCGTCTGAGGTTGACAATGTAAAACAGAAAATGACGGTGACTGTTCTTGTCTTTGGTCGTGAAACCAGCATGGACTTGGAATTTGAACAGGTCGAAAGGGTTTAGTAGATAAATAAAAGATTTTTGTGGTTTTCTGAAAAATATCATGTAAAATCACAGCAAACCGTGGTAGATACGCCATATCGTACCACGACACAAACGAAAAAAACGGAGTGAAAAATGGCAAAGAAAGAAGTTAAGGGATTGGTCAAGTTGGTCGTCCCTGCAAAGCAGGCAAATCCTGCGCCACCAATTGGTCCGGCGTTGGGTGCGGCCGGTGTAAACATCGCAGAATTCTGCAAACAGTTTAACGACAAAACATCTGATAAAGAACCTGGAATGCCAATTCCATGTATTATCACTGTTTATACAGATCGCAGTTTCGAATTCATTATGAAATTGCCACCTGTGTCATATTATATTAAAAAGGCGTTGAAACTGAAAATCGGTTCTCATAAACCGGGTCGCGACTTTGTTGGCACAATTTCCAAGGCTCAAATCAAAGAAATTGCCGAAGCGAAAATGCCAGACTTGAACTGCTCTACCATTGAATCCGCTATGAACATTGTTGCGGGTCAGTGCCGTTCTATGGGCGTAAAGGTGGAGGAATAATATCATGAAACTGACAAAGAAACAGCAGACTTGGAAGAATTTGGACACAGACAAAGTGTACGCTTTGGCTGACGCGATTGAAGCTTTGCGCGAATATACATCCAAGAAATTTGATGAAACATTGGAAATCGCTATCCGTTTGGGTATCGATGTGACCAAGGCAGACCAGAACATTCGTGGCATGTTGTCTTTGCCAAACGGCACAGGTAAAACAGTTCGCGTTGCAGTATTTACTGAAAATTCTGCGGACGAAGCAAAACAGGCAGGTGCTGATGTTGTTGGTGGTACAGAATTGATTGATTCTGTTGCGGCTGGCAATATTAATTTTGACCGTGTAATTGCGACACCTGACATGATGCCAAAAATGTCAAAAATCGCACGTGTTTTGGGACCTAAGGGCCTGATGCCGAACCCAAAATTGGGTACTGTCACAAACAACGTAGCAGAAGCGGTT
>JAFNYG010000050.1 GCA_017383325.1 Alphaproteobacteria bacterium
ATGCAAAGAAAAAAATGGGGTATGGTGGGCAACAACCGAATGCAATTTCTATTATCCAGAATATGTCGAGGCCATAACACTACCAATTTCAACAGATTGCACCGACAGTGGTCGCGAATGGTACTGCGAAGAAGACTGTTATTGCAAATAAATCCCACCGCCCACCCGGGCGGTGTTTTTATGAAATCACACCCAATACCCACCACAAAAAATCCCACACCAAGGCAGAGCATACATTTATAAACACAGCAGAATCATTAATTTGTATAATGTCACGTGCGGATGAATTATTTGAAAATTCGAACGGTGAACAAAAACGCGCACTTTTGAACTTGCTACTTTCGAACTGTGAACTAAAAGACAAAAAACTAGTATATTCAATAAGAAAACCGTTCGATGTCCTATTGAACATGAACGGTTGCAAATCTTGGTTGGGGCAGCTGGATTCGAACCAACACTGACGGAGTCAGAGTCCGGAGTTCTACCGTTAAACTATGCCCCAATGCGTCGTGGATTATAAGGCTTTTTTATTTCCAATGCAAGCAGAATTTTTCTTCACATAAAAAATATAGAAATTCCCATTAAAAAATGATACAATAATATAAAATAAAAAGTGATTATTATGAAAAGATTTATTGCCGCACTTGCAGGATTGCTTGTTTTGCCCACATTTGCTGGGGCTGCGCCCGTTCACCACGATGACGCGGTTGATTATACGGACGCAGAAACACCGACATCGGACGACGTGGCGGAACAACAGGCTGCAACTGTTGTTGTGCCACTGGCCCAGCCATCCGCGGCAAGCCCACGCAACGCCAACCGCGCTATTTCACGTGCGGTACCAACAACGGCAAAATCTAATGTTTCGACACGTGCAAATTCCGGTCGTGTTGTTGCGTCACGCACAACATCAGATGCGACAACATCACGTACAACATCCAATACGGTGACACCGCGCACCGCCACAAACACACAATCACGCGTCGCCCAGCGTAATGCACGCACCGCTACATCTCAGGCGACGGCATCAACACGTCGCGCCACACAATCCGTACAAAACAATCCTTCACGTGCGGCGGTTGCGCGCGCTTCTATTATCCAGACAGACACCGCAAACACACCATTGTATGCCGGTCGCGCCGGTACACGGGCCAGTGCAATTCGCGCCCGCATCCCGACGGTTTCTGTTGTGTCATCTGCCACGTCGGCTGTCGATACGGCCACGACCACTGCCACGATGGATGAATTGGCGCAAATTACCGATTTTTGCAAGGCCCAATACACATCATGCATGGACAACTTTTGCAATGTTCTGGATGATAACCAGGGGCGTTGTTCATGTTCCAAGAATCTGAAAAACTATGAAAAAACAGAAGTGGCATTAAAGACCGCGACCGAGGCTTTACAAGACGTCGCACAACAAATCCAATATATTGGTCTGTCATCTGACCAGATTGAAAGTTTATTCACCCAGACCGAGGCTGAATTACAAATGCAATCGACCCAGGACAACACACGCCTTAAAAACGATTTGGACAGAATTCGTGATTTAATAGTTGATGTCAAGTCGGGATCTGTATCGTCAACTGCGACCACGGGTGGTTTGAATTTTGATTTATCTGGTCTGTTGGACTTTAACATAGACAGCACAGGCTTTGATCTGGCGTCCCTGTTTGGCGGCGGTAATTCATCGAGCACATCATCCATCAGCAACCAGCGTGGTGAACAGTTGTACAAAACCGCGACCTCTCGTTGCAAGGCATCGGTACTGAACAATTGTGCATCCCAGGGTGTTGATATATCTGTTATCACAAATTCGTATGATTTGGAAATTGATAAACAGTGTATTGCCTATGAACGCAGTCTGACGGATGCGAACGACGAAATGAGTCAAACGATTCGCAATGCCAAAACTGTTTTACAGCGCGCCCGTTTAATGGTTGCGCAACAAAAAAACAATCTGACCCGTCTGCAGTGTGTCCAGGAATTAGACAACTGTATGCGTGATGAATTTGTATGTGGTTCTGACTATGAATACTGTTTGGATCCGACGGGCAAATACATTGTGAACGGTGCGGTTGTTATTGGGTCTAAGCCTGGCGAATCTGGTGCGGCAATATCCGGCAACGTTTCTGACGGACTGTACACAATGTGGAATTATGAATCCGACGGCAGTAATGTAAATGCGTGGGCGTCAAGTGGCTCATTACCGGATTTTGTAAAGGCGACCATCGCAACCGACATCAGTGACATAAATTCGACATCGTCGAACATATCTGGATATCTTCAGGGTAAAATCGGGTATTACAACAAATCTGACAATAAAAATTATGGCAACTGTATGTCCGT
The DNA here is from genome assembly GCA_017383325.1 of Alphaproteobacteria bacterium. The sequence goes on from JAFNYG010000050.1 coordinate 2,350, forward strand.
CTTGAACCAGTGCCAGGATTACACCTATACGGGTCCGAACAACAATCGTGAATACGTTGTTGATAATTCTGTTATATCCGATTATCTGAATCGCACATTGATTCAGATTAAATCGGCCCAGGACACGATATTGGCGGACTATGCTGAAAATTGCGTACGTGACGTATCGAATTGTTTATCGACAAACAATTATGACCCCGACACGAACAAAGGCACGGAAATGTCGACCAAGAATAAAATCGCGACCCGGGCGTGTAAC
>JAFNYG010000006.1 GCA_017383325.1 Alphaproteobacteria bacterium
GATTTCTAAAATTTTTCTGGAAACAGCAGACCAAGAAAAAGAACACGCGTCCAGATTGTTTAAATTCTTGGAAGGTGGCGATATAGAAATTACAGCATCTTTCCCAGCAGGTAAAATTGGGACAACATTGGAAAACCTGCAGGCAGCAGCATACGGTGAACACGAAGAAAATACAGAAATGTATCCAAAGTTCGCACAAATCGCAGCACAAGAAGGCTTTCCTGCAATCGCAGAAATCCTGAAAAATATCGGATATGCAGAACGTTATCACGAATCACGTTTCCGCGCATTGGTTGACGCCATCGAAAACGACACATTGTTCAAACAGGACAAAATTGTTATGTGGCGTTGCACAAACTGTGGCATGTGGCACATCGGGACAGAGGCACCAAAGGTATGCCCAGCGTGCCTGCATGAACAGGGATACTTTATCAGCGAAGGCACAATTTCACGCTGCGACACAAACGAAGGATTCTGTGAATACAGCGTAATTGACGACTAAAGAAACCGCCAATCGGCGGTTTTTTTTATTTTTCCATATCATCTAGTATTCTGTTTAATAATCGCACAGAACTGTTTGCGCAACCGCGACCTGCCCACCCCAATAATTCTTGTCCGGTATTGTTGTCCGCGATAGAAACATTAAAACGCCACCACCAAAAACCATTAAAAACACACCATACTGGCCTGAATTTGGGTGTACTTTCTGTAATTTGCACAATATAGCGCGCCTTTCCAACATCAGACACAGAAATAACCGATTCAACATTTTCCGCGGTTATATATGTCGCACCCGCACTTGAACGTTTATGACCGACCGTAACGTTGTAACCGCGCTCTGCCATCGCAGTTTTTATTGCATGCTGCATTTGATGACCGCCACGATCGACATAAAATACCTGGGACGTGTCCAAAGAATCCGGCTTTACACTGATACTGTTACAGCCCGAAACAAATAACATTATCGAAATAAATACAGAACTTTTTCGCATCCAAATACCACCTGAATAAAAAAAATGGCGCACCCGGCGCGATTCGAACGCGCAATCCCCGCCTTCGGAGGGCGATGCTCTATCCAATTAAGCCACGGGTGCAATGTGATATATTATAAATAAAATAACCGCAATTGCAAGACGTCTTTGGAATATTAACGTATCCGATTATAACCACGCCACAACATCTGGTTTAATCGCACCTGGGGGACACGTATTGAATCCAACGCCTTTAGCCCAAACATTATTGCAGAGCGATTAACCGTACGCTTCATGGTATCTTCGTAACATTCTATGAATTCCATATGATTAGACAGAGGATAAAGACGCAGTGTCTGCAAAACAGAAAAACTCTCGTTACATAATGCGATGGCATCCAAATCAATCAGACATGACAAATTCCCTTCATTAGAAACAAGCATATTTCTGCTGTGAATGTCGTTGTGTAGTGATTGCATCGTGCCACAATTCGCAAAACGCGTGTATATCGCAGCATATGTCTTTGCCAATAATGGATGCAGGCGCATTTTTTGATTGATTGCAAACACACCTGACATACGACGTTTATATTCCACACTAAAATCTTTTGATAAAATTTCTGAAATCGCGCGCTGAATATTTATTGACTGTTTATAAACATCAAAAACGGCTTCGTTCGACATACCACACTGCATATGTTCATACAATGTTAAATCTGGGCAATATTCATAACTTTCGAACCAGCAACCACGACAAAAATGAACACTGGTTTTGGGCACAGGCACATTGTTGGCATTCAGCGTATTTCCGATTTTATTATTGTAAAAAAGCAAATCTGGTTCACTGAATCTGCAAACAATCGTACCATCATCTGTAACACATATAAACACGGGGCTGACCATTCCCAAAACATTCGGTTTTTGCACGCTTTTTGTCCCGGGAAAAACCGTACGAATTACAGAATAATAAAATTCATCGCTGTATATTTTCATATTATTTTGTGTACGCCCGAAAGTACATTTTGCAAATTTTATGAGACAGTTCTATGCGCGATTTTGAAACCAGCCGCGGCATAACATCATGACAGATACGGTAAAATTTATTAAAATCCAGACCATGTCTTTCTAGTGCAACGCCCGCTGTTGCAATACTGAAATTTACATTGGCGATGGATACCGCGTCTAAATCCAGTATCGCGGAAACACCATTGCGTGCGTCCATTATAATATTGTTTGGCCCCAGGTCACAGTGGCACACACTGTGACGCCCCGCATTTAGCACAACTGTACCGTATTTTACCCCCTGCCCCAGCAGCCACGATTCTTTCTTTTTTAATATATTAGACATCGCGACATCTGAACAATTCTTGTTCGGAACGTCGTTGAATGCTTCGATTGGAATATCAGACATTTTTTTGACATTCGCTGCAATCGCATAAAAGATTTCCGGCGTTCGTGATTTAGGCATGCCAAATCTGATAGATTCGGCCAATGTGATGCCAGATATGTATGGATATGTTTCAAAGAACTGATCGTGATAACTGTGCAATTGCACGTGTGGCACCGCGATACCATGATTTACAAGAATGCGACTGATGTCATGGTTTCTGATGGCGATATCTTTGTCGCAAAACCTGAATACAGTTTTCACAGAATCCACGCCCGTGGCGATAAAGACAATGTGTTTGGTACCACGCACAACAGGCGCATCAATACGAGCGACATCTTTCGATACATCAAAAATCGCACTGTGATAAAAATTCAAGTCTTTTATTAACATCTTTGTGTTGCCAAATTTATTTTATCGTCAACAAAACATAAGTCAAGGGATATTAAATCAGACAATATATTTTATTTATTGGCAAAAATTATCTTGCATGATTTTATAATTTATATATAATTGGCGCTGTGGGTTAGTAGCTCAGTGGTTAGAGCGGAGCGCTCATAACGCTTTGGTCGTGGGTTCAAGTCCTACCTAACCCACCAGGTTAAAAAAAAGTCCCCTTTCACGGGGATTTTTTTTACTCTTCTACAAGGACCATTGACTTGCCATCTTCTATAATTAAATCAGGATCCTGGGACACATCTTTGCCCCCAGTCCACACATAGTAAGAATACGGGACATCCGCCGGCGCCTGAATTTCAATTATATGCTTTGGCGTTTCCAGGACCAAATCCCGACCGTTTGGCGATTCATACCGCATAATCGCACAATTTTCGCCAACGCACATATCGGCGTTGCCAGGTTGTTGTGTAATAACTTCGTCCGATGATGACTGACAGCCCGCCAAGAACACCATCATTCCCATAATGGGTAAAATAATTCTGTTCATGTTTGGTATTATATCATATTTTAAACAAATAAAAAAGCAAAATAACAAAATGTTGACAATGGGTGTTTTTGTATTACAATACACGGCATGGCTAGATTAAATTGTGTTTATTGCAACAAAGAAATAACGACACGCAGTCGCGAACATGTCATCCAAAATGCGCTGGGCGGCCTGTACGAATCCGAAGATATTTGCTGTCCGGATTGTAATAATTATATTAGCAGAGAGATAGATGCGCCATTTACAAAAATTTTCAATCCGATACTGGGTAATATTGAAAACCTGGCCAAAACAAACAACAAAAAATCAACACCGGCATACACTGGCACAATATCGTATAATGAAAAAACCTATAATGACGCGTTTATCAAGGGCGATAAGATTGTTGGATGTGCAAGCCTTAGCCGAGAATTAAAATGCGATATTTCCAAACTGCCGCTAAAGATAAAATCGTATAATTTCGAGATAAACAACAGCAGCTTTAAGACCGGCATGGCAAAAATTGCATTTAATTATGCATTGGCAAAAA
>JAFNYG010000007.1 GCA_017383325.1 Alphaproteobacteria bacterium
ACATTTTTGCATAACGATTTTCTAAAGCGCATGTTCCTGGCAAACGGATATGATGTACGTCATGTTATGAATATTACTGATGTAGGTCATCTGACCAACGACGAAGATGATTCTGGCGAAGACAAGATGGAAAAAGGTGCCGCCCGTGATAATAAGTCGGTATGGGATATCGCAAAATTTTATAAAGACGAATTTTTGCGTGACTTTAATGATTTGAACATGATTGCGCCAACAGTAATGCCACATGCCACAGATTATATCGCCGAACAAATAGAATTGGTCCAGAAATTGCAAGAATTGGGGTATACCTATGAAATTCCAGGCGATGGAATTTACTATGATACGTCGAAGTTTGCGGCATATGGTGCGTTGACGGGTGGTTCGTTGTCGGGCAATCGTGCGGGCGCGCGTGTTGGTTTTAATGACGCAAAGCGCAACCCATCGGACTTTGCGCTGTGGAAGTATTCTCCAACGGATACCAAACGTCAAATGGAATGGGACAGCCCCTGGGGCGTTGGGTTCCCTGGTTGGCATGCGGAATGCAGCGCCATGAGCATGAAATTACTGGGCGCCCATTTTGATATCCATACTGGTGGCGAAGATCTGTCGCGTGTCCATCATGCGAATGAAATCGCGCAAAGCGAACCGATAACCGGGGCGCCATGGGTTAACACATGGCTGCATTACAGTTTCTTATTAGATAAATCTGGTGAAAAAATGGCCAAGTCTAAGGGCGAATTCCTGGGGATGGATGCCGTTCGTACACGTGGCTATGACCCAATGGTGTACCGTTATTTTGTTGCCATGGGGCACTATCAGTCCCAGTTGGCGTTTTCGTGGGAAACCATGGATGCAACGGCAAAAAGCTATGTAAATCTGATACGTCGCGTGGCGGATTTGTTGGACGCAGAAAATAGCCCCATTAACGATGTTATCTATGGTAAATGGCATGATGATATGCTGGGGGCGATGTCCGATAATCTGAAAACAGCATCTGTTCTGGTTTTGACCCAGGAATTTATAAAGTCGACCGACATAGATGACGCAACAAAGTTGGCGTTGGTTCGCTTTGCAGACGATTTATTGGGATTGCAATTGGTTGACCGTGCACAAAAGCTGCGTGCGCTGGAACGCGAAAGTGCGCCATCTGAAATTGTCGCGTTGGCCGAGGCTCGCGCCACAGCCAAGATGAACAAAGATTGGGCAACGGCGGATCGACTGCGTTCTGAAATCGAGGACGCCGGTTGGTCAGTTTTAGATGCCAAAGAAGGTTATAAAATCGTTAAACGTACATAGATTGCTAAAAACACAAATAAAAATAAAAATCGGTTGAAATTGGGGCAATATTGGTGTATATTGCCCCACGTTAACAATAGAGGAAATTTCCATGAACTATCCATATATGCCGAAATCAACAGCGCTGTGGTTAATTGAAAACACAGCATTGACGTTTGAACAAATAGCGGAATTCTGCGGCCTGCATGAGTTAGAGGTTAAAAATATCGCAGATGCAGAAACATATAAAATTCAACCATTAAATCCGGTTCTAAGCGGCCAATTAACACGTGAAGACATCGAAAAATGCGAAGCTGACCCAGCTGCCCGCCTGACATTGCGCCGTGAAATTGTTGATGCGCAACAGAAACAGAACAAACGTGGCGTTGGTTATACACCAAAATTACATCGTCAGAACCGTTTGGGCGGTATTTTGTGGATTTTGAAAAACTATCCAGAATTATCCGATGGCCAGGTCGCGCGCCTGATGCGCAGTACGAACCCAACAGTTGCATCTGTTCGCAATAAAACACACGCATCTTATTCGATTATTCAAATACAAAGTCCAATTGTATTGGGATTGGTGTCTGAATCTGCGATACATGATGCTGTGGCCAAAGCACAAAAAGCGGCATCCGCACCAAAAAAGAAAAGCAAAAAGAAATAATTTTACCAAACCTTTGATACGAATATTAAAAACTGCGACGGGGTAATTAATGGTTAAAAAATTAGACGAAGCAACACGTTTATTGATTGATTCTTTGCCAGAAAATCTACAAAAATTGGCGTATGGTGCGATTGAGGTTGGTTATATGTCGCGCATGGATTTCACATCTGCAACCGAAGCAGACGAGGTGCCTGCCGATGAACACGATGAAGTGTTGGATTTTTTTCAGCAAGATTTGGGGCTTGAAATCTTGGAATCTGATAACTATCCCCAGGATTTAGACCGCTATTACGGAAACGACGAAGATGACGCGCCACGCGATAAAACACGTAATTTATTAAACGCCGATGCCGAGCAGGTTGATGTCAATGATGATGATTATGAACACTATGCCAAGCAGCTGGAACGCAGTCAGACGGGCTCATTGGTTTTGGGTGTCCAGGATTCTGTTCAATCATATCTGAAACAAATAGGGACTGTTCAATTGTTGACTGCCGCCGGCGAAGTCGCAATCGCCCAGCGTATCGAAGCTGCGTCCCGTCTCATGGTTTACGGGCTGTGTGAAAGCCCGATGACAATCCAAGCTATGTTGGACTGGTACCAGCAACTGTTAAACGAAGATGTTCGTTTGCGTTATATTGTCAATCTAGAAGTTATGTATTCCAGCGATTCTGAACAAAAACAGCTGGCGGCCCTGTCCGAGGCCTTGAAATCCAAGGGTGTTGAACATGTAGACGAATTGGACGATGATGACTTAGATGATTTGGCCGATGCATCTGTCAGCGAAGATGAAGAAGAGGAAATCGACGAAGATGACGATGGTATAAAAAAAGAAGACACCCCACGTGGGACATCTGGGGTTCCAATTCCAGTTATGGAAGAGGCTCTGATGCCAATGGTTTTAGAATTGTTTGCTAAAATCAAACGTACGTTTAACAGCATGCAAAAACTGCAGGCAAAGCGTCTGGAAAATTTGCTGACTTCTGATACCCCAGATGTAGAACTGGAAAAGAAGTATACTAAATTGCGTTTGGAATTGTTTGAACATGTCAGCAAAATTCGCTTGAACGACGATCGTGTCGCAGAAATCTTGGAACAGCTGACCAAGCGCGATCAATTGCTGATGGGATTGGAGGGTAAGTTATTACGTCTGGCCCTGGCTAACAAGATTAAACGCGAAGATTTTTTAAATGAATACACCGGGAACGAGATAAATCGCAACTGGGTAAAAAAACTGTCGAAGCATAAAAATTCAGCATGGGCGAACTTTGCTAAAAAGCATGAGACGGATATTTTGAAAATCCAAGACGATATTACCGCGATTGTAACAGAAACAGGGCAGCCTACATCAGAATACAAAAAAGTTGTCGAATTGGTGCGTCGTGGCCAAGGCGAAGCAGCCCGTGCAAAGCGTGAAATGATTGAAGCAAACCTGCGCTTGGTCATCAAGTTTGCGAAAAAGTCCAGTAATCGTGGATTAGGATTAGATTTTTCGGATTTGGTCCAAGACGGAAATATCGGTTTGATGAAGGCTGTGGATAAATTTGATTATCGTTTGGGAAATAAATTCTCGACCTATGCGACGAACTGGATTCAACAGGGGATTTCCCGCAGCATTGCGGATCAGGCGCGCACAATTCGTATCCCTGTGCATATGATTGATAATATTCACAAGATTCAACGTGCTACACGTCAGTTTATGCACAAATATGGTCGCCAGCCAACCGCCGAAGAATTGTCCAAGATTATCTATCTGCCGGTGGACAAGATTCACAAGGCTATGAAGGTCAATTTGAAACCAATCTCGTTAGAGGCACCCGTTGGCACCGAAGACGACAGTTCGCGCATTGAAATTATTGCGGACGAAACAGCAAAAAATCCGTTTACATCTGCTGCGCAAAAGAACCTGCGTAAAATTGTCACGCAAATTCTGTCTGAACTGGATCCCAAGGAAGAAACCGTCCTGCGTCAGCGTTTTGGAATGTCGACAAACAAGACCAGCACCCTGGAAGAGGTTGGTGAATATATCGGCGTAACCCGTGAACGTATTCGTCAGATAGAGCAAAAGGCACTGAACAAATTAAAACATCCAACCCGTGCCCGTAAGCTGCGCAGTTTCTTGGAAGATTAAATAAAAAATGAGGTGCTGTCATGATAAATAAGTATAATTCCGCAACAAAGAAAATACAGGATATAATGACATTATATCAACAAATGGACAGCTTGCCAAACCGCACTCAGTGGTATTTCGAGCCACGATATAAGGACGGAAATTCCTGTGCCTTCGTATTTGCGCATACGACGACAGATGTTTCAAAGCGTTACGATGATTTGAAAGTATTCGCAAATGTATTAGACGGCGCTGGAATAGAATATTCTTTCATAGCTCGCGATGGAAAGATAGCGGATGTTATTATAAAACCAGAACATATGGATCTTGCACGAAAAATGTTTGCCAGGTATCAAACAGGCGGGCACAACACAGCAGGCAATGAGTCTCTGTTAGAACAAGAATGGTTGCGTCAACGTCAAAAATAAATCATCTGAAAATCTGCTTTAACAGCAGATTTTCTTTAATGCAAGGGGTGTTTAAATGAATAAGAACACGTTGTTATTTTGTAATGGGCTGTCGGGGTCTGGTAAAACATATTTTATCCAGAATACACTGCCGGCGGGTCTGTTTTATAATCTGCGCTCTGCGACCACGCGTCCTATGCGTGATGGTGAATCCGAAGGGTGTCCGTATTTTTTCCGTGATGAAAATTATTTTGATGCCGCGCGACTGGCCACGCGTTTATGGGTAAATGAAAAAATCTGGACGCCCGGCACCCCTAAATGGCTCTACGGCATTCCAGAATCTGAAATTATGGCGCACTTGGGTGAAAATCTGATTTATGACGTGATTGAACCGCGTTATTCCAGACAGTTGATTGACTGGTTCCAGAAAAACAATCTTGCGCGTCATTATAATTTTCGTGTGGCGTACTTTTTATCGCCGGAACAGAATTTGGAAACCGCGCGCGCACGGGCGAACATGCCAAATGATGCGGCGGTGCGTCGTACAAATACATGCGATCCGATTGATTTTCTAAACGCAGGGATTGATCCAGATTATATATTAATGCCACGTTGTGGTCTGTATAATTCGCGTCTGGCTGCACATATTAAACGTCTACAAACTCAACGCTAGCATATTGGGGACTTGTAATTGCAATAAATACAATTTTATGATATTTCGGTCCCCTGCCTTGTGACGGTACAAATATTGCACAACATACGATAAAAACAAATAAAAATTATCTTGGTATTGAAATCTTAACTGATACATACTACAATACACAATATGTTGAATCAGTTCTTGAATTTTTTATGCATTAATTGTTGGCGCGTTGCCGCCTGATATGTTTTTGTGCACTGGCACCGGGGCGTTATAAATTAGGGCTTTTAATTTTTTCAAAAATTCATTAAAATCAGATACAAGCAAAGGTATATATTATGTCAAACACAGATAAAATTGTTTTAACGGGTATCAAGCCCACAGGTATGCCACACCTGGGCAACTATATTGGCGCGCTAAAGCCACTGATTGAACAGTCCAAGACGCATAAAACATTTATGTTTATTGCAGACCTGCATGCGTTGAACACAATCCATGATGCATCTGAAATACGGAAACATACGTATGAAATCGCCGCATTGTTGATTGCGTTGGGGTTAAATCTTGAAAATGCGGTATTGTTTCGTCAATCTGACATTGATGAAATATATCAGTTGAATACACTGCTGATGAATGTCACGCCCAAGGGTTTGATGAACCGTGCACATTCGTACAAGGCGGCGATGGATAAAAACATGGCTGCGGGTCTGGACGTTGACGCAGGTATTAACATGGGGTTATATACATATCCTATTTTGATGACGGCTGATATCTTGTTATACAATTCGGATATTGTGCCGGTTGGCGCGGACCAGAAACAGCATGTTGAATTTGCGCGTGATATTGCGGAATACTTTGATCGCACATACGGCAAAACGTTTAAATTGCCAGAACCTGTAATTGGTTCCGACACAGGAATCATCCCAGGCCTGGACGGCCGTAAAATGAGCAAGTCTTATGATAACACAATCCCGCTGTTCGCAGACGAAGGCGCGTTAAAGAAAAAAATTATGCGTATCATTACGGATTCTAAACTGCCCGCGGATAAAAAGGATCCGGACGAATCCACGATTTATCAGTTATACAAACACTTTGCAACCGCGGAACAAACGTCCGAATTTGCCGAACGGTTTCGTGCCGGTGGCATGGGATATGGCGATGCAAAAAAGATTTTGTTTGAACAAATCAATTCGGTATTGTCGGGGCCGCGCGCAGAATACGAACGTTTGATGGCAAACCCAAATGAAATCGACGCGATTTTGGAATCTGGGGCAAATCGTGCACGCATTGTTGCAACGGAAACGTTGGCGCGTGTAAAAAAAGCAATGCTGGGATAATAAACCAAGGGGGGATAAGGAATGAAAAAAACATTTATTTGGATTGGAACTGTTATTGGCGCAGCCGCAGTTTTGGCATTGGTGTTTGGCGCACTGGAACGGCATGATGTGCCACGCACGGTTGCGGTAAATGGCGAATGTCTGACAACGGTTCCGCGCGATAAAACGGCCATTACATTGCGTGTGACAACATTGGCGCCAACGGCCGTGGCGTCTATGCGTGCGGCGACTGCGCAAATGGCACAAATAACCCAGTATTTAAAGTCCCAGCCGGTTGAAATGCAAACGACCCAGTTTAATTCTTATGAAAAAACAGAATGGAATCGCGATGAACAAAAGTCTGTAACATTAGGAATTGAAACAACGGTCGCGGTTGAGGTTTCTGCAAACAGTATCGACACGATTGAAGGGATATTGTCGCAATTTGCACAATCGCCGAACGTGTTTTCTGAAAATTTACGCATGTATACCAGTCCCCAGGCACTAAAACCTGTGATGGAAGAATGCTTGTCGGTCGCGGTTGAAAACGCGCGTACGCGTGCCAACGCGCTTGCCGCTGGCGATGGTCGTCGTGCGGGCAAATTATTGTCGGTGTCATACGGCGCGAATTCAGATAATATTACGCACCCTGAAAACACCTTGTTGCGAACCAAGATGGTTACCACTTCTGCCATGGCGGATGCTGGCGGTACGATTGTGTCGCGCGATACAGACGTATCTGTATCTGTAACTGCGGTATTCGAAATAAAATAGGGTGCACAAATGAATGATGTGGTCGCAGAATTTCTGGGGTATTTAACGGGGGTGAAAAACTATTCTCCACATACTGCGGCCGCATACGAAAAAGATATTTGTGATTTTTTATCATTCTATGAACGTTTTAATGGCGCGACGGCATTTCCGTCGGATTTATCGCGCGCAGACACAATATGTTTTCGCGCATTCCTGGCCGAACGCCAGCGCCGTGGCCTGTCTGCAAAATCGACGGCGCGTGCATTGTCGTCTTTACGCAGTTTTTTCAGATTCCTGGCAAAAAATTATGATGTAAAAAACGATGCGATATCGCTGATTGTTTCGCCCAAGGTCCCCCGAAAGTTGTCCAAGGCAATTGATCCTATTGATGTTGAAAACATGCATGATGCTATACGAACAATTGATGCATGCGCGCCATGGGTTGCAGCACGCGATTGGGCGTTGGTTGTGTTGTTGTTCGGCTGTGGTCTGCGAATATCCGAAGCGCTGGCTTTGCGCAATCGCGACGTTGCCTCCCGCCCAGACGTGTTGCGCATCTTGGGCAAGGGTGGCAAAGAACGTCTGGTGCCGGTCTTGCCGGCCGTGTGGACGGCGATTGACAGATATACTGCTGTGCGACCATTCGGAAACATGGCGGACGATGTGTTGTTTCGCAGTGTTCGCGGTTTGCCCATGTCACCCCGCATGGCGCAAAAGGTTGTGGAATCCCTGCGGCATTACCTGCAGTTGCCGGATTATGTAACGCCACATGCCCTGCGTCACACATTTGCAACGGCACTGTTGGCGGGTGGGGCGGATTTGCGCAGCTTGCAAGAATTGCTGGGGCATTCTTCTTTGTCTACGACCCAATTGTATACCAAGGTAAACATGGCGGAAATTTCCAGCATATACTCAAATGCACATCCGCGTGCACATGACAAAAATCATACGTTTTAATAACTTGCAATACATTAAATATAATTTATAATTCATTGGGCGAAGATGAAATTGTTCATTTGTGCATTTTTGTATTCAGAATGCAGAAACGAATGATTTTTCTTCGTGAAATCAAAACTTGTAATAAAAAATGGAGATAAAAAAATGGTATTTGGTTTATTCAAGAAAGATGAAAAGACTAAATTAAACAATCCAATCGTTGTTGAAATTCCGTACGGCAATACGACATTGCGTTTGGAAACAGGCCGTATGGCAAAGCAGGCAAATGGTTCTGTCTTGGCGACGTTGGGTGAAACGATGGTTTTGGCGACAGTATGTGCAGAAAAATCTGCAGTCGAAGGTCAAGATTTCTTCCCGCTGACGGTTGATTACCAGGAAAAGTTTGCGTCCGCTGGTCGTATCCCAGGTTCCCGCGATCGTCGCGAAGGCAAGGCATCAACCGCTGAAACATTGACTGCGCGCTTGATTGATCGTCCAATCCGCCCATTGTTCCCAGAAACTTTTAAGAACAAGGTCCAAATTATTGCCCAGGTATTCTCTTATGACAAAGTGAACCAGCCTGACATTTTGGCAATGATTGCGTCAAGTGCGGCTTTGGCATTGTCTGGTGTTCCATTCCAGGGGCCAATTGGTGCCGCCCGTGTTGGATTTGCCGACGGTAAATATATTTTGAACCCATCTAAAAAAGAAACCGAAGATTCCGAAATGGATTTGGTTGTTGCTGCGACCAAAGACGGTGTACTGATGGTTGAATCTGAAATTGGTGAACTGGATGAAAAGACTGTGTTGGGTGCGGTTAAATTTGGTTTTGACGCGCAACAGGCGGTTATCAACGCAATTAATGAACTGGCAGAACGTGCGGGCAAAGAACGCTGGGAAACACCTGAAAAGACCCCAGAACAGTTGACAATGGAATCTGACTTTGAACAATTTGCACCCGCGATTGAATCGGCCCTGCAAATCAAAGAAAAATTGGTGCGCTTGGAAACATTGGCGTCTATTCACGCAGATGCCAAGGCGCGTATCCCAGAATTATTCCCAGAATCAACCCGCGCCACATCTACATTGGAATCATGGGCGGACGAAGTGGTTGAAAACCTGACTGCGCGTATCATGCGTGGCAACATTTTGGCGGGCAAACCACGTATCGACGGCCGTGACAACAAGACTGTACGTCCAATTGAAATTGAATTGGGTGTAATGCCACGCGCACATGGGTCTGCACTGTTTACACGCGGCGAAACCCAGGCCCTGGTATCATTGACATTGGGCGGGGGCAAAGACGCATTGCCAATCGAATCTTTGGACGGTTCCGAAGAACGCGATTTCATCCTGAACTATAATTTCCCAGGATATTCTGTTGGTGAATGCAAGGGGTTAAAGTCCCCAGGGCGTCGTGAAATTGGTCACGGCAACTTGGCATGGCGTGCGGTTCATCCAATGGTACCAAGCCGCGCTGAATTTGACTATGTGATTCGCGTAGTATCTGACATTTTGGAATCGAACGGTTCATCATCTATGGCGACCACATGTGGTGCGACATTGGCTATGATGGACGGTGGTGTACCTATGAAACGTCCAGTTGCGGGTATTGCGATGGGTCTGATTAAAGAAGGCGACGATTACGCGATTCTGACGGACATCTTGGGCGACGAAGACCACTTGGGCGACATGGACTTTAAAGTAACGGGTACCGAAAAAGGTATCACCGCTACCCAAATGGACATCAAAGTAGATGGTTTGTCGTACGAAATTTTGGAAAAAGCATTGGAACAAGCACGCGAAGGTCGTATGCACATCTTGGGCAAAATCAAAGAAACCATCGCAGAACCTCGCGAAGACTTGAAACCTCACGCTCCTCGCATCGTTACCATGAACGTACCTAAAGATATGATTGGTGCTATCATTGGTCCTGGAGGCAAAATTATCCAAGCTATGCAAGCCGAAAGTGGTGCTACCATCTCAATCGAAGAAAGCGAAGATTGCGGTGTAGTAGAAATCGCTGCTTCTAACAAAGCGGCTATCGACTGTGCTGTAGCTAAAATCAAAGCCATTGTTGCCATTCCAGAGGTAGGCGAAACCTACGAAGCCAAAGTAAAATCAATTATGCCTTATGGCGCATTTGTTGAATTTATGCCTGGCAAAGAAGGTTTGTTGCACATCTCAGAAATTAGTTGGGAACGCATCGAAACCATGGAAACTGCTGGTTTGAAAGAAAACGATATGATTACCGTTAAATTGTTGGACATCGACAAAAAAACAGGTAAATTCAAACTATCGCACAAAGTATTGACTCCTCGTCCACCTCGTGCTCCTAAAGCAGAAGCTCCTGCTGCCGAATAATCGAGTGAGATAACTTTCACATAAAAAAATCGGGCCTGCAATCATACAGGTCCGATTTTTTATATTCGAGAGCAAAGAAACTACCTACTATTCGATAGTTTCTGTATTCTTTACTTCTGCATTTTCCTCCGTTACGACGGGAGCTTGCTCGGTTATTGCGGGGACTTCCTCTGCCACAGCAGGCACATCCTCGGTCATTACGGGAGCTTCCTCTACAGCAGGCACATCCTCGGTCATTACGGGAGTTTCTTCTACAGCAGGCTCATCTTCTGTTATTACAGGCGTTTGCTCTGCTACCACTGGCACCTCTGCTAACTCTTTGGCTTTTTTAGCCGTCAATTTCTTTACATTATCCTTTGTCTTAAAGGTAAGCACGATACCTGCTTGCACATTAATAGCACTGGATCTATAAGGAATACCTTCGGCAGAATAATACAAAGGTGTATAATCGGTTGCCACATAGAAGTTAAACGGAGGTAATTTCAAATCCAATCCAAAACCAAGCGTGGACCATCCGCCCGATACAAACGAGTAACCAGCCGAGATACCAAACCAGTGACAAGGACGAATTTTATAATTCAAGCTAACCTCTTCTGACACATAATTAGACATAAACTCGGTTTTAGAAAGCAAACCTACACTCATCATGTTACGCAAGAAACTATACTCGGCACCCACATACAATTTTCCGCGCATTTCTTGCACATAATGTGTTTTTTGTGGGTCATAAAGCATAGATGCATTAAAAGCTGCCGCCAACGAATCAACAAAATTAATTTGTTGGTCTCCAAAATAGAAACCTTCGTAATCACCATTAACTGACGATTGAGCCGCTACTACGTTATCCCAATACATAAAACCTATATCTTTCAGCGAAACGCTAATGCTCAATTCGGGCAAGGGTTTATATTCTAAGCCCAAATCGACGGCTGCACCCATACTGGGACGATAACACGAAAGCATACTCATAAAGTCACTAGAGGTAAATCCTGTAATACTTCCGTTTTCGTCCACCTCAACACCTAAACCTGGCACTGATAATAGCAGATTACTATTACCCTCTATGGTCCATTGCTGCGCAGAAGCCTCCAAATAAGCTTTATCGCTATACAAATCGGCAGCAAAAGCACCAACCAACAAGTGCAAACGTCCACCTACCGACCATTTTTCGTTGATTTGATGCATATAACCAAATCCAAAATCAAAATAAGAACGTGCACTTACGGCTAACGAAGACAAATCGTATTTATTCACATTTACGGTATCAGGAGTGCCGTAAAATGCCAAAGAGAACAAATCCTTAGGCATACCTACCAACGCGTCGATACGTGCCGATGCATTGAACGAGAAATAGCCTTTTTCTTTGACCTTAAAACCGAAACCCAATACACTTACATCCACATCCGTCGAGAATCGACTGGTCGAACCTAATTTAGCAAACAAGGCATCTTTGTTTCCATATTCAGGATGCAAAAAAGTCACCAACTTTCCGTCTTTGACATACATAAAATCGTTCAACGACAAGTTTCCTGTTCCCATCGATGCCGATATGGTAGAAAGACCAGGAAGCTCTACATACGTATCACTCATTGGACGTAAGGCAGGGTTTTGATACGTACGATACGGCAAAATATCCATAAAATACAAGGAATTGGGTGCCGCCGATGCCACTAACGTTACAAAACTAACCACAAGGGTCAATA
>JAFNYG010000008.1 GCA_017383325.1 Alphaproteobacteria bacterium
CAATCAATGTACCCGACACAGTATAAGTACCCGCCATAGTCTGATTCGCAGACGCAGAAACATCAACCTTGGTTTCAACCTTTGCCTCTACATGTTCAGCGGTCGCAACCGTCACAGCAAACACTGTAAACGGCAACCACCAAATCAAAAGTGCAAATACCAATAATCTCAAACTAAAATACCTCCCGGCATGTGGTCGCATCACACCCCATCAAACTAAATACTCCTCTACATCGAATACATTATATATAAAACCATACAACCAAGGCAAGTATTTTTCGGCAAAATAAAAAACAAAAAAATAAAATAAAAACAACAAATTACAATCACACCCCTTAAAACACCACTAAACAACCTCTGACACCCAAACACCTATTTCCCATAATACAAAAAAAACATATAAAAAACTATTTTTTCTGCAAAATCAAAAATCGGGCGCGCCCATACGTTTTATCACGTAAAATTTGCCATTTGGATTCATCCGGCTGATACAGGTTTATTGATTCTTGTTCCCACACCACAATTGCACCGCTTTTTGCCAGCGCGCCTATTTTTTTCACCAACGACGCCCCCAATTCGTGCATATCATACGGCGCATCAACAAATATCAAATCCGCCACCGGCGCGTATTTCTGTGCACATGCAATCGCATCGCCCTGCACAACAGCCGCACGCCCCCTATCCCCCAGCGCACTTAAATTATCCCGCACAGTTTTTATCGACGTCGGCGACGTATCTGTAAACACAACATCTGCGCCTGCATATCGCGACACACATTCAATCCCAAACGCCCCAGATCCCGCAAACGCATCCCAGACACAAAATTTCACCCCAGCATTTATGATTCCGGATTCCAGCATATTAAACAATGCAATCCGTGCCCGATTTTGTGTTGGACGTGCATTTGGTGGCAACCGCAACTTGCGCCCCCGATATGCACCTGAAATAATTTGCAATTTTGAATCCATACGATAAAGTATAAATCATGAAATTTATGAATCAAGCCATTCTTTGCGCACAACGCGCATTAAATCACGACGACGTGCCAATCGGCGCCGTAATTGTTCGTGACGGCAAAATCATTGCCCGTGGCGAAAACCAGGTACAACTGCACAGGAATCCGACTCTGCACGCTGAAATTGTTGCGATAAATCGGGCATGCAAAAAACTGGGGCAAAAATTTCTGGACGATTGCGACATATATGTATCACTGGAACCATGCGCGATGTGCGCCACTGCGATATCACTGGCCCGAATCCGTAACTTATACTTTGCTGCATCTGACCCCAAAGGCGGTGGCATTACATCCAACGCACGCATTTACGAAACAGATCGTCATCTATGGAAACCCAACGTATATCAAATTCACGAATATTCAGAAACATCTGCTGAAATGTTGCGCAATTTTTTTCGTACTCGTCGTAGCACGCCCAAACAGTAATCACAATATTTATTATATCATCATACGTTCTGCGATTTGTTGCTGAACATATTCATCTTCGCTGTTATACAGTGGCCAATTACCATTCGCCAGTTCTTCCATTGATGTCAACGGTTGCCCTAATCGCGCACGATACAGCCACAAATTAGACATTACACGCTTTATATAACTGCGTGTTTCATAGGCCGGGAAACTTTCAATATACAACAATGGATCGTATGTATAGAACGACTTTTCAAACTTTACCACCGTGCCCATTCCTGCATTATATGCCGCCAACATCTTAATAATACTATTTTCCACACTTGGGTGCGCCAACAGATCAACAATATATTGCTGCCCCAAGAACATATTATGTTCTGGATTTGACATATCCATCTGCGTTATATCCAGCTTATTCGCACGTGCCACACGTTTTGCTGTACTTGGCATCAGCTGCATAACCCCATTTGCCCCCGCCCCAGATTTTGCAGAAACCCGAAAATTACTTTCCTGTTTGGTAATCGCCAACAACAACGCCCTGTCAATTGACCAACCGCCCATTGGTTCCCAATCTGGCAATGGATATTGTGCGGAATAAATAATATCGTCATCAATTTCCAATATTCCACGATCCTTGATAACAGATGCCGATTGTATAGAAACACGCGGCAACCCGTACGCGGTCGCAACTGCATTTACTGCATGCAGCGTCCGATCCGAAGATTTTGATGTAATCAAATATTTTAAATACTCTTCTGCCCTATCCTTACGTCCAACCTGCAACAAAGCCAGTGCTATTTTTCCATATTCAGATTGACTCAGTTCTTGGAAATCATCATCTGTTGCATCTTGTTCGAAAAATTCATATTCCGGAATTTGCCCCAACATTGTCGCAGACAAAGCCCCATAAAACGCCATTGGATGCGTTGCTGCAATACGCCAATACTGTTTTGCAACCTCTATATCCCCCTTAAAGTCTGCAGCACGACCTGCCCAGAATGCCGCCTCGGTTTTTCTTGCATTATTAATCTGTGGCAAATCCAATATACGACTAAAATACTTTTGTGCTTCGGCATAATTTTCTTCTTTGAAATACAGCAATCCCATTGCCCATAGTCCATATTCAGAATTTGCATCTGATGCGACAAACCCCCATTTTTTTGCCAATTCCATTTCACCATTTGTATAATATATAAAAGACAATCGCCCAGCTAAACGCCCATAATCAGATTCTGTTAATTTTTTCTTTAACGCGCGACTTTCCAGCAATTCACGTGCGACCTTGGTCGAACCTGTTCGTATTGCACGCTTGAATTCGTTTACTTTCTTATCTGTTGTGCCAGAATATTTCTTAGCGGTCCATGTTTCAGATTGCGCTGTTTCTATTGATTCAGACCCTGTCATAATACTTGGCACACGTGCCTTGCGCACAGTTGTCTGTTTTATCTTAGCCAACTTTTCCATACGCGCAGCCCCAGGCATATCATAG
>JAFNYG010000051.1 GCA_017383325.1 Alphaproteobacteria bacterium
GTATCAATAAACGTGTTTTAAAACGTGATTCCAAATCTGAAATCATTTTTGACATATTAGAATGCTTAATTCCATTTCGTTCTGCCGCAGCTTGAATTTGCCCCAGATCAATAATTTCTTTTAATGCTAATAATTCACGTAAAAAAGCAATCTTTGTTTTAATTGTTGGCATTATATTCCCTTTTATACCGATTTTTTCATCATACAACAGGAAAATGTTCTAAACAATAGTTCTTTTTTAGGAAAAATTTACAAGTAAATTTAATGTGTTTTTATAAAAAAATCCTGAAAAAGATATGGTTTCAGCATTTCCAGTCCCCTTTTTATACATCCCCCCCTGTAAAAACAGTATAAAACAAAACATAAAAACCTAGTCTATAATTCCTTTGTGTTCATAAATAACAGCAAGGAGAAAAAAATGACACACGCAGATATTTGGTTCGCTATCGATTCTTTCGCAAAAGAACATAATGTTTCTTGTTCCGGATTGGCAAAACATAGCGGATTGGACGCAACAACGTTTAACAAAAGCAAACGTTACTCGAAATATGGACAACCACGCTGGCCTTCAACAAGCAGTATTGCCAAAATATTGGAAAGTACAGGCGCCAGTTTATACGATCTTACAAAATATTTTCCTTCGTCGTCGCCCGCCGCGCAACAGGCGATATAAATGTGTAAATAAAACACCGCCCAATCGGGCGGATTTTTTATTGGCGCATCACACATTGCCTTACATAGCATTTTGACAAGTTATTTACACATTGTACACGTCTTTTTATCCACTTCACTACATCAATGTCATAAAGTCCGCTCCAACTTTTTTTATTTCCATGCAGCGGTATAATTGTATATCAAGGGCTTTAATTATCCGTTGTTTGTTAGATGTTCGTGTTGACAACAAATAAATTTGTGTTATGTTACATGCGATATGATTGATAAAGATGAAGTAATTTTGATTTCCCAGAATAACAATGCGGACAAACCCGGCTTTGCCCAGCGTTTTCGTGAACGATTGGTATATCCATTTCAGAAAAAGCGTTTTTATGCCCAATGGGAAAATGCACCGATGGATATGCGTTTTCGTCTGACGAACAAGTGCGACGAAAATTGTGCACGCTG
The DNA here is from genome assembly GCA_017383325.1 of Alphaproteobacteria bacterium. The sequence continues at coordinate 1,123 of JAFNYG010000051.1, forward strand.
TTTTGAGTGTTCTGGGCCAAATAATCCATTGAATACGGTTCCTGTGGATGATGTTATTTTTTATGGTAATCAGCGTGACAGCAATTTTACTAATATCTATATGACCGGTGGTGAATGGTCGTTGATATATGATGTACAGCCTCACTTTATGCGCAAAATATTTGACAGATTAGATTTGTCTAAATCAGATGAATATACTATTCAGACAAATGCGCGTTGGGTGCATGGACAACATCGTGATGAAATTTTAGACGATATCAAACATGTTCAGTCAGCAATTGGAAAACATAACGGTATATTGAAACTGGATATGTCTGTCGACAGATATCGCAGTAACAAATGTATTGATGCGGTTCGCGATGTGGTTTTGGCGGTGGCGTCTGACCCACAGTTTAAGCATACTAAAATTCGCCTGATGTCGTGTGCATTGGACGCACAAATGGCGAATGAACGTGTCTTGGTACCAGAAATTTTTAAGGCTAATGGTATAAAATTAGAATTTCAGCCACGTTCGTGGTTTAATCCGTATTTCCAGGTTTGCTATGCTAACAACATACGTATTGTGATTCACGAAGAAGGCCCCACCATGCGTATCGGTCGTGCAAAACAAAATAACATAGGCTATAAAATCTATTATCCGCAATTACAATGTGGTGGCTTGCAGCCCGAACACACATTGATGGAATTATCACTGCGCGAAGACGGTATGATAAAATGGCATAACTGGTACGACTGGGATATAATGGTGCCGTATAAAGATGCTGCTGGGCAATATAAGTCGTTGCCACAAATTCGCGCTGAGTTGGTTGATATGGTGTGGCCACGTCTGTTGCGCCATAATATAAAGAATACTGTTTTAAATTTATTGCCAATATACGGTGGTATTCGTCAAATATATATTAACAAGCAAATACAAAAAACGTACGAAGAAAACAGAAAGCAATTTATACGTCATGCTGTTCCAATAAAGGAACTATAGTTATTCGCATCACAGTTTTTGGTGTTTTGGGGTCGTGGGGCGGATTTGGATTCGAATTGCACGCCCCGAATAAAATAAAAACCATCCGCCCCACATGGCGTCGCCACACTCGATACAGCCCATGCCCCCCCCCAGGATACGTAATCATATCAAAAAAGCAGTTTTTACATCAATTCCATTTTGATAATTTTGTCTGGATGATTAACATGTCCATTGGCGTGAATATCGCCTTTTTTAATCGCGTCAACATGTTCCATACCCGAAACGACACGGCCCCACACTGTGTATTTGCCGTCCAGAAAATCATTGTCTGCGGTACAGATGAAAAATTGACTGTCAGCAGAATCTGGCGACGTTGCGCGCGCCATACCAACAGTGCCACGCGAAAAAGTTTCGCGTGAAAATTCAGCGGGAATTTTAACGCCACTGCCGCCGGTACCATTACCCAATGGACATCCGGTCTGTGCCATGAATTTGTCAATTACGCGATGAAAAGTCAAACCATCATAGAAACCGTCCTTGACCAAATCTTTTATACGCGCAACATGTTTTGGCGCAATTTTTGGCAACATTTCGATTACAACATCGCCTGTCGCCAAAGTCATTTTGATTTTGTTATTCATTTTCGCTTCCTTGATTTTTGATCGTGTTTATTGGCTTCAATATCGCTTTTTTTATCAGGGATTTTAATGCGTCAATCCCTTTGATAAGTTTCCTAGCTTTAGAAATTGGCAGTTTAATACTTTTTACCGCGCTTAAATCAGCTGCATCAAGATCCAATTTTTCTGTGACACCACTAAAATCAAGGTCAATCGCGGGCAGTATGCTCATTCCTAAGCTCAGCTCGCGGATTTGCTTTGGCAGTTTAATGCTTTTTACCGCGCTTAAATCA
>JAFNYG010000052.1 GCA_017383325.1 Alphaproteobacteria bacterium
CGTCCCCATCGGATTAATTATACGACGCAAAACATACATCTTTGACAGTATGTCTTTGCCCACCAACAAATCTTCCTTGCGCGTACCAGACTTTGTAATATCAATCGCCGGATATACACGTTTATCAGACAGTTTACGATCTAATATAATTTCACTGTTACCCGTTCCCTTGAACTCTTCAAAAATAACTTCATCCATCTTTGAACCCGTATCAACCAAAGCAGTCGCAATGATTGTCAACGAACCGCCACCTTCGATATTACGTGCAGCACCAAAGAAACGCTTTGGGCGTTGCAACGCATACGCATCAACACCACCGGTCAAAACCTTGCCACTGGATGGCACAACTGTATTATACGCACGCCCCAAACGGGTAATAGAATCCAACAGTATTACAACATCCTGACCCGCCTCTACCAATCGCTTGGCCTTTTCGATAACCATTTCTGCAACCTGGATATGACGCGCCGCAGGTTCATCAAACGTCGACGAAATAACTTCGCCCTTAACACTGCGCTGCATATCGGTCACTTCTTCGGGACGTTCATCAATCAGCAAAACAATCAATTTTACATCTGGATAATTCGTTGCGATACTATGCGCAATATTTTGCAACATAATCGTCTTACCTGTACGTGGTGGTGCAACAATCAGCGAACGCTGACCCTTGCCTGTCGGCGAAATCAGGTCAATCACACGTGCAGACAAATTACGTCCCTTATCTTTGTCATTTACCACTTCCATTTTCAGCTGTTCATCCGGATACAGCGGCGTCATATCATCAAACGAGACACGATGTTTCAGTTTTTCTGGATTGTCCCCATTTACACGTTCAATCGTTTCCAACGCGAAATACCGTTCTGTTTCCGCCGCCGGGGCCTGAATTTGCCCTTCGACATAGTCACCTGTTTTCAATCCATATTTTTTTATCAGTTGTGGCGACACATACAAATCGTCTGGCCCCGCCAAATAGTTTGATTCTGGCGCGCGCAAGAATCCAAAACCATCCTGCATACGTTCCAAAACCCCATCACCAATCAATGTAACCTTTTTATCCGCCGCATAGACACGCATAACCGCGAAACGCAGTTGCTGTACATTCAGCTGCGCTGGATTTTCAATTCCCATATCTTCTGCCATTTTCAGCAGTTGCTGTGGCGTTTTCGCCTTTAACTCATTAATATGCATAAACAATCCTTTTGTGGAAGTTTGGGCAACGGAACCGTCCCCTTTTATAACTTACACTATACAACAAATTGACAAAAATGTCAAGTTTTTTCACAATAAAAACACCCGCCATCGCGGGTGTAATAATTCCACAAACATAAATTAACGTTTGCTGAACTGTGTTGAACGACGTGCCTTGCGGAAACCATAGTGCTTACGTTCAACAACACGACTGTCACGTGTCAAGAAGCCCGCAGACTTCAACGCTGCACGCAATTCTGGTTCAACTTTTTCCAACGCTTTGGAAATACCGTGTTTTACCGCACCGGCCTGACCTGACAAACCACCGCCTTCGACCATCGCAACGATGTCATACGCAGTTTCGCGTTTTGTCACGCCAAATGGCTGTGCAATAATCATCTGCAATACTGCACGACGAAAATATTCAGCCGCAGGTTTACCATTAACGATAATGTTACCCTTACCTGGCATCAAATATACACGTGCAACAGAATCTTTACGTTTACCTGTTGCATATGTCGCATCATTCAATTTTGGTGCAACAACTGGTGCCTTTTTAGCAGCAGTTTTTTTAACAGTCGCAGTTTTCTTAACTGTCTTTGTCGCTGTTTTCTTTGCTTCTGCCATTATTCGCCCCTTTTGTTTTTACGGTTCAAGCCTGCGAAATCAATAACAACTGGTTTCTGCGCTTCGTGTTTATGTTCTGCACCTGCATAAACGTGCAGTTTTGTCAAACGTTGATTTGCCAGTGCAACCGCAGTACGACGGCCCATCATACGTTTCACAGCATTGAAAACCAATTTTTCTGGTTTTTCGCTGCGCATCTGCCCCAGTGTGCGTGATTTCAAAGAACCTGTCCACAAAGAATGCCAAAAGAAACGATCCTTATCTGCCTTGTGTCCAGACAATGCAACCTTGTCTGCATTGATAATAATAACATGATCGCCACAATCCATGTTTGGCGTCCATGTTGGCTTATGCTTGCCACGCAGGATATTTGCAGTATATGCTGCCAAACGTCCCAACGTACAATCTGTTGCGTCAATCAGATACCATTTGGCCTCTAATTCGCATTTTTTTAACGATTTTGTCGCTGCCATTTTTATTTTACCCTTGGTTTTACAAATTAAAACGACGCAATTATGTCTAAAATCCCCAGAAAAGTCAAGAAAAATCCATACGGTATCATCATACCGCAACATTTATACACATATCCACCGCGCACACAATGATTTTATCTAATCAAAAATCCCCCACAGGGGGGGAATTTTTAGAATCTGTATGAACCAGACACCTTGATATTATGTAACTGGATTTGATTATTATATTGATACCTGTAATCAATCCCCAGCTGAACACCGCGTGCGGACAGCAATTCAACACCGCCCCCAATATTCGCCCACAGCGGATCAATATCAACATCGTATTTTGTAAAATTATCTGCGACTGCAAATCTGTACTTTGCGAAATCCGGCGCCCCCAGCACGTCATATTCAACACCTATCGATGCATATGGACGAATCTGGAACCACGCAGACGGATAAATCCGCTTTTGCGCAATCAAAGAATATCCCGGGGTCAAAATGAAATAGCCATCAGATTCCAATCTCATATAATCGTCACCCGCCGCCTTTTCTTTGACATTAAATCCAAAATTATATCCAACACGCGCGTACACATTTCCGACAACATACTGGTTTAACAAATCGTGCATCACCCCCCATTCTGATATAAGGCTGAATGCCGTCCCATCACCATCAATTTTGGCAACAAAATTTTGATTTCGATCAACATCAAACACATGCAAATCCAAAAATGCATTACCATACAGACGCGCCTTTTCACCCAAAATCTTCATCAAATATCCACCCAACCCGATATTGGTATCGGCAACGTCTATCCTAACATCACCATGTTCTGCATGCCCTGTATAGCTTAAATCCATCGCATCATGCGCTTTGGACGTCGTACGCGACACATGCCCCGTCAACCCCAGAACCAGCGTATTAGATTCTTGCCAATCAAATCCGCCCGCCACCGCAAAACGATTTCCATCTGTATGCTTGCCATCATCTATATTCTGATAGAACATACCATAATCAAAATCCAACCATGCTTTATTTAAATTACGATTTCTGTTCCATATAAATTCATCAAACATACGATCTTCGAATGAACGGAAAGTGGTATGTTCATTCAACGACACGACACCTGCAATCTGTTCGATTTCACGAACCTGGAACAAACGACTAAATCTTGCCAGTGCACCGCCATCACGGTTCAACACATAATCTTCCATTCGATTATACAGTTCGTTCGCAGTTGTCGACAAATTTGTTCCATCGAACACCAACGGGATAACTTCGATTGGCGTACGATTATAGAACTGCTTGTTAATCAACTGACCCGCAATCATATCATCTAACGCGCCGGCGGACACATATTCACCTGTGGTGTATTCTGGTTCACGTGCAACAATCGGCTGGATTTTAAAGACTTCGACCGGCCCACCAAATCGCGGATCGAACACGATATACAGACTGTCCGCAGCGCCATCATCATTCACATCACGCACAGAAACATAGGCCGGCAAATCACTATCTGAACCATTATTCGCATCTAACGACGTCAGATAATCATAGCACAAACTGCCATCTGCATTACAGAAACTGACGTTCAAATTACGTATTTTTGTTGCCAAATCGGACACCCCATCTTCTGCATGCAAGAACCAAATCGCCGTACCTTGATCAATAATATCAAATATATCGATACCAATTTGTGGCTGCCCCAGCTGGCCTGCAGATGACAAAGTACCCAACGTATTTAAATCCGATTCGAATTTACCACCAACCGTAATCAGCGCCCTAACGTTTTCACCCGCCGCATTTGTAATTTCACCCAGCGTTTCATCATCTGCCAGGCTGACCGTCGCCCAATAATTAATATCTGCTGCATTTGCACCTGTGGCATACGGTAATATTGCAGCGTTTATCTGACTGCCGTCATTAAATGTATAATTCCCAGCAATTGTCATTTTTTCCAGACCAATAAAGTCAACATCACCGGAAACACTGCCACCATTTGTAACATCAACGTTCATCCAATTCGTATTTGGATTGGCCACAAAGCGTAAATCATTGGCAACAATGTCACCTGCGACATCAACATCACTGGTGTTTATTACCAATTTTCCATTCTGAACAATACTGTCAACATCCACACCTGCGGTCGCAATAACATAATTATCCGATTTAATGTTTATATCATTATCTGCCAGCGTGCCGCCCCAATTCTGGTACAACTTTGCCCCTACAGAAATTGCACCATCCATAACCATTCCAGCGCCCCCCAGAACCAAATTGCCACCATTCATGGTCAACGTGGCAAAATCCAGCATTCCTGTGCCCGAATCGATACTCAACTGCCCTGAATTATTTTTAATCTCGTCCAGTTCAATTCCCTGGCCGGCGGTAATACCCAGTTCACCTGCATTTATTAAATCATTGGCCAAAACGCGTCCACCTGCCCCCATGGCAACCACAGCGCCACTGTCCACATTAATATCACCGGCGATTGAAATTCTGGTTCCTATATCATACGTTGTATCCCCAGAATTCGCGATAAAATCGCCACCAATCGTTAAATTATTGGCTGCAAAATTTGTTACATTCAGGTTCATCATACCGCCTGTTCCACCCTGAACCAAATCAGCACCAACACCGGCATTACCTGCAATTTCTACTGTATTCACAGCTATATTCGCCTGGGTTCCATCCGCACCACTAACAACTAAACTTTGCGCGGTCAACGAATCTGCATCCAAATCCATAACCCCGCCCGTTTGTGCAACCGCACCGGCAACGATATTTGTCGCCGCATTAACCGTCAAAGAACCACCTGTCGTAATATCCCCTGTGACAATTTTGCCAACATTGGTCGACAAATCTATGGTTCCGGTATTATCAATCCCTGAAACATCAATTTCTGCAGCATTTGCAACAAATTCGCCAGAATTTACAACCTGTCCGTCAATTCCAACTGCACCAACAGCCACGACATTCGTATTTCCATTATTTGCAAATACGCCATTAACACTAACAGAATCCGCCGCATCAAAGGCCAAAGTATTTCCCGCGCCAACAGACACCGCGCCAACACTAATATCCGCCCCATCGCCCAACGTTTTCATCGTCAGATTCGTCGTATCTCGCACCAACAGCCCCGTTGTTGGCGCCACTGGATCATTTGCTGCATCAAAATACAGATTGCCCGAAACATCAATATCACCTGTTTCTGCTGTAATATTCTGACCATGTGCGATTATTTTTGAATTTCCCTGCAACGCCCCAACGATTAAATCATTTGCAAACGTTTCGAAAACACCACCATTATTAAATGTCAAATCACCCGCAACACGCACATAAGACGTCGCTTCCGTCCCCAATGTCAAATACCCCTGATTTTCGACATTTGCATCACCAGATATATTTATAACAGGTGCATTAAATTGAATATTTCGCGCCACATTTGCGTCTATAACATTTAAATCACCACCAATAATTATTGCATCGGCCTGCATAACAAATGGTGTTACACCACTTGCCGCGACATTCACATTATTCGCAACCGTTGTATCTGTTCCAGACGCATTAAAATCACCTGCAATTTGCGCACTGCCGCCCACCGTCAGATTACGCAAATCTGCACCCAGATTCAATGCCCCACCCGACACCGTTAACGCATTATCAATTTCAAAATCACCCGCCAGCGCATCCAGATTCACAACCCCGCCAACAACGTTAAGCGTCCCCACAGACACCGCACCACCACCCGAATCGGAACCACGAATCGTCATCACCCCACTGTTATTAGTGGCGGCCCCATCAATGCTAACATCTTTGGCCCAAACGGTGGTATTCCCCTGCGTATTTGTTATATCACCTGTAACCTTAACAACCCCGCCAATTGCCGTCAAAGAAGACACAGTCAAATTTGCCCCTGTCCCAGAATTAGATACAGATGCCACAGTCACACTGTTACCATTTAACGTTGTGTTACCAGAATTAGATACAGCGCCTGTTGCCGACAAGGCCCCAGATGCAATAACACTTGTATCACCCCCGGCCACTGTCACAATCTGCCCTGAAATATCTATATTACCAACAAAATTACTGGCCGCTGGCACGACAACATCATAATCACCTGTATCCAGGTCCGCAGCTTTAATTACCAGGCTGCCCCCTTGATTTCGAACATTACCCGTTTCGATATTTTGTGCCAACAACGACATACTGGCGCTTTCATTGGCGACATTATCACTGTTTAATCCATTCAATATACTGGAAACACTTATATCACCATCACGCACTGCCAAATTAAAGCTATTCAAATAATTGGAAAAAACATTAAACGCATTTGTCCCTAAATCCAACGTCCCCGTATCCAGACTAAACACATTGTCAACTGCCATTCCATCCAAATTCATACCATACTTCATGGATGTCGCCCCAGACACAGTTGCATACAAATCACCATTATTGACAAATGAATACTCGGACACCGTATCTGTATCTATCGTCCAACTATCCACATTTACGGTCAAGGTCGCATTACCCGCCCCCTGGACCATATCATTTTTCATTGTACCGTTTACAGTGAAATCGCCCCCTGACACAGTCATATTGGCCGCCGGTGCCCCTGAAACAGATACATTCTCCAGATTACCCGCGACACTGATTCCACCCTGACCGGACAGATTCATGCTTTCTGCATTATTTTGAATTGTACCATTTGACACAATTGTTGTTTCCGCTGAAATATCAATGCGTTCCGCACCGCTTTGCGAAACCAAATCCCCAAAGGAAACCGCCCCATCCGACACAATATCCACTGTACCCGAATTAACATTAATCGCGCCCAGGCTAACGGCATTTGCATCAACGTCAAAATTCCCATATGAAATAACAGATCCACCCACCGTCAACACATCAATATCTGACAACGTCAACGCCGCATCATTATTTGCATCACCAATTTTTATTCCATCTGCCCCAACATTAAAATCAAACGCCACAGAATCTGAATCAGACGCCTTGACACCCAAATTCGCATTCCCCAGCACCTGTAACATAGAACCAACAGACACATCACCCGCAGATATAATCGTAAATGGATTGGCCGCTGTGTTCAGCACATACAAATTATTCACCGCCCCCGAAACCGGTGTCCCATCCACGGTTCCCGGATTCTGGTCCAATCCAACAATCATATTAGCTGCGACATTAATCCCAGGCGCCACCACATCCCCCACCGTGGTTGTTCCACCAATTGCATTAATTCCGCTGCCCCCAGCAATCACCACTGACTGGCCACCAGATATCGCACCCTGCCACGCATCATATGTTGTCGCAACTGCAGGATCCGCCCCAATCGGTTCCAACACCACAGGCGCAGCGCGCACCCCCATTGGCACCAAACAACAAACCAATGACATTAACTTTTTTATCATTTTTTTATTTCCTTCCCATAATAATTGTGTTTATATTATGACACATTTCATTAAACTATGGCAAGATGAAATTGTATGTACTTTTTAAGGAAATCAAGGAGAAAAATATATGTTTGAAATAAAAAAAATTCACGCCCGCCAGATTATGGACAGCCGTGGCAATCCGACCATCGAATGTGACATTACATTATCAGACGGCGCATTCGGACGTGCGGCGGTACCATCTGGCGCATCGACCGGCAGTTTCGAGGCCTTGGAACTGCGTGATGGTGGCAACGCATACATGGGCAAAGGCGTATTAACCGCGGTAAAGAACGTTAATGAGATTATCGCCCCTGCCTTGATTGGTATGGACGCGTCCAAACAAACTGAAATTGACGAAAAAATGTTGGCATTGGACGGCACCCCAAACAAAGACAAACTGGGCGCGAACGCGATATTGGCGGTATCATTGGCATTGACACATGCGGTTGCGAACGCAAAGCATATTTCACTATACAAATATATTGCCGAAATCTATGGCAACGAAAATCCATGTGTTTTGCCACGTCCAATGATGAACATCATCAACGGGGGCGCACATGCAGACAATGGTCTGGACGCCCAGGAATTTATGATTATTCCCAACGGCGCAAAATCCGAAGTCGAAGCAATCCGTATGGGTTCCGAAATCTTTCATAATTTAAAGTCCATTTTAAAGAAGGGCGGCAATTCTACGAACGTAGGTGACGAAGGTGGATTTGCACCAAACTTTAATTCTTGTGCCGAAGCGCTGGACACAATTGTTGCGGCAATACGTTCCGCAGGATACGAACCGGGCCGCCAGGTTTCAATTGGTCTGGACGTTGCATCATCTGAATTCTATTCTGATGGCGTCTACAATTTTGAAGGCAAAAAATTATCATCTGACCAAATGATTGAATTTTATGAAAAATTGATTTCAGAATATCCGATTATTTCCATCGAAGATGCCCTGGCCGAAGAAGACTGGGACGGCTGGAAAAAACTGACCGAAAAGATTGGCAGCAAATGCCAACTGGTTGGCGACGACCTGTTTGTCACGAACCCATCACGTCTGTCACGCGGCATTGAAAATGGTGTTGCAAACGCAATTTTGATAAAAGTAAATCAAATTGGTTCACTGACCGAAACATTACGTGCAATTAAAATGGCACAATCTGCAAATTATGGCGTAATCATTTCCCACCGCAGTGGCGAAACCGAAGACACCACAATTGCAGACCTGGCGGTCGCAACAAATGCCGGTCAAATCAAAACAGGTTCTATGTCACGCACGGATCGCATGGCAAAATACAACCAACTAATCCGTATCGAAGAAGAACTGGACAAATCCGCAAAATATGGTTTATAATCCCTGCGGAAAGAATAAATAGGGGGGCATACAAATGCCCCCCTTAATACAAAAACAAATGTTAAACGATATTAATTTTTTATTAATCATCAAATATGCATTGGCATGCATACTTACCATCGGTATCGTTTTTGCCCCTGCATGGGTCGCGCGCCAAAATGGCAAGGGCAAGCCCGACATGCACGCCGTCCGCCTGGGCAGCTGGATTTTCGGCTGGTCAATTATTGGGTGGTTATGGGCATTATTTTGGGCAACCCGCAAATAACCATATATCAATCAATTCCTTCTGGCAAATTTACTGGCACCTGCCCATTAACATCCAAACAATGTCTTGGTTCACTCGCATCCTCCATCCTCATGCGATTACCACAAACTTGATTTAAATCAGATATCAATTGCACAGTACACCAATCATTCTCAGTATTTTCACTTGTTGCGGTCTCAATATCTTCTTGACCTAAACACACACGATCTTTTGCTTCCTTGACCGGCAACACGGCAACACATTTGGTGGACTTTCCCCATTTACTGCGTCGCGCACCATTTTCCCAGCACAAACACGCCCCCCAAGACTGCGTCGCCACACCCAATTTATAATCACGCGGACACATATCTTCACCATTTCCAATACCATAATACTGATCAACCAAACCACTATAACGCGATTCTCCAAAATTGGCTAAACACAAATTATCCGCATTATACGCACCATCATCAAAGAACTGATATTCCATAAATCGCCCACGCAGATTCATGCATTGCGTTGACAACACAGAAATAACCTGATTATAAACCTCGGTCGCGACACCGGTTGGACGCGTATAGCGATGTTTTAATGTTTTGCTTGTATCATCCAGCAGCCCATACCGAACAAACAACCCATTCTCAGACTGTGGCAATTCGTACACGGACTGGCCATATTCATTCTTGGTGCGCGATACTTGCATCACATCAAAGCCACCAAACGCCAATTCAATCATTTCTGGATCATTACACGCGGCAATATCCTGCAACTGTTTGGCACATTCTGATTTATATGCCCACGTACCATCAGGATTTGTCTTCAAATGTCCCTTGTCATCGTATTCATACAACGCAAACCAGTCTGGCGCCCTGTCTGAATCTGCTGGGAACAATCCACTGTACGGATAATAGAAATTCTCATAATTTGTCCCGCCATACTTATCGAAACATTGCTTAACAACCGCACGGCACGCGGTCAAAGTATCCTCTCTTTTTATATTATCTATATATTGCGCGATAATATTTCCATCGAACATATTATTACACGAATTCACATATTCCGAACACACCTGAGAATTCAGCGCAACTTTATCTGGTTGCAACACCACCCCTGCATCACCCGCCAGTTCTGCCATCGCCGCAGTTATTGCACTGTCACTATTCATATAACATTGCGCCACATAATCAAAGCACCCCTGCTTAATTTCCGCGACTTTGGATTTTTGGGCATAATATATTTCCAGCATCGCTTTATCTAAATACTCAGCCCAAACCATATCTGCATTTTCGACGCATTTATCTAATGCGGGTTGTGCAAACTTTTTTACCTTGTTCTCAAAATTCTGTACAAACATACGGTTAGACGAATTCTTGGACAGCTTTTGATCTGCTGCTTCGATACCATCGCTAAACGTTAACATCTGTTCTAATTTATAGAAATCCTCGACACCGACAATGGGCTTTCCTGTTGATATATCGATATATTGCCCATTATCCAGACACTTGTGATAATTTGCGCCACAAACCTGCTCGCTTAAGATTGCAGATTCCACTTCATTAATACACGTTGTAATATCAGACGTATTATGCTTTTGTCTATTTTCGACACGCGCCAAATCCAGCATCGCGCCACCTTCGCGTACAGCGGCCGTCATTTTTTTCTGCATTTGCTCTACTGCGGTCTGCACAGTATTACAATCCTGCTCTATTGCCATCAGGTACGCAGTAATTGCCCGCTGCAGCGATGCGTCATTACAATCCGCCCGCACCGCATCACGGCATTGCGGATAAACGGCATTATACAACGCATTCCCGTTATAGGCTGCGATTGCCTGGCCCGTATCAACCATACCAAACGCATTAACCGTATCAAACGATATATTAATACTGTTTAAATCAGAATATTTTCCACCAACAGTGCTGTCTTCACCACGAATTGAATTCATAATTGCCTGCAACAACGCCTTTGATGCCGAATTATCCGCTGTTAATGCTGCCTCGCCCTCAGACTCGGTCCGCATTGCAGATGCCTGCGCAGCCGTCATCCCAACAACATCCAGATTTTCTGTAAATACCGTTAATTTTTCACCCGCATCCTGCAACACACCACGGACTTCATCCAGTTTAAACACCCGATCATTGCACGAACAACGACGATATTCATCATTTTTCAACACACAAAACTGATCCATACACGAAAAATAAGTATTTTTACACTGTTCGTATTCCGCCCCAATACGCGTAGACGTCATCCCACCCACACTGGACGCCGCACGCGCAACCACAGGCGTCATATTTCGTCCCGACACAACACTTCTTTGATTTCGTGACAAACTCGCCCGTGAAACAGCCCCTGCACGCTGATTTTCCGTTTTATTTTCCACCACGCCTGTCCGCGCAGACAAAACCGTCGTTCGGGGCACAGTGCGCTTTACAACTGTCGCGCTGCGCGATTGAACCTGACCATTACCCTTATCAGATTTAACACGCGAAACCGCCGTTCCATCACGAACGGCCGCCCCTGCGACACCAGCGCAAACCAACAGATTTGCAAGAAAAACCAAAACTCTCTTCATCTCTGATGAAAAGTTTAGCAAATTTGCGATTTCCCGCGCAAGTGAATAATAACGACATAAAAAATCTATTTTTCTTGTTGCAAAGATTTGAAAATTAATATAACATACTTGACGCCTGCGGATATGGCGGAATTGGTAGACGCGCTAGTTTCAGGTACTAGTGGTAGCAATACCTTGGAAGTTCGAGTCTTCTTATCCGCACCAGTTTTGGGGTTGTAGCTCAGTTGATAGAGCGCTACGTTCGCATCGTAGAGGTCGTGGGTTTGAGTCCCATCAGCTCCACCAAATTTAGACAATGCCGCGCAATTGCGGCATTATTAAAAAGTCTTCGGGGATATGGCGGAATGGTAGACGCTGAGGACTTAAAATCCTTTGGTCATTGCGACCGTGTGGGTTCGAGTCCCACTATCCCCACCACAAAAAAACTCGCCCCATGAACGGCGATTTTTTATTTGGATGTGTAGCTCAGTTGGTTAGAGCGCTTCGTTCACATCGAAGAGGTCGTTGGTTCGAGTCCAATCACATCCACCACTTATAAAGCCCAAAACATCAAACATGTGTATGCGAAACGACGTGTAAAACCAAACTGACCAGAAACAGCACTGACACAATCGCAAGTATGATTTTCTGTGCACGATGCGACTTTTTACCACCACACCCCGGACACGAACATCTGCAATCACGCCATATCAAACACCAAGACACCAATAACATCACACCAGAAAACACAAACAACCAAGGTTCCATCCAATGCGGAACCAAATGATAATGCGCCACATCCGGCACAACCAAACCAGCAAATGCCAATAGCATCGGCAACCCACAGCAAAAAATATGTGGCACTATTGTCGCAATAATACCCACTTTAACCGCTTTATTCTTCATCAGATTTCTCTTACAAACATTTGGACTGATTATATATATTTTTTTAATGGTATCAATCAATAAAACACGGACTGTATTCACACAAAACCTGGCATCCCCAGCAGGAATCGAACCTGCATCTAATTCTTAGGAGGAACTTGTTCTATCCGATTGAACTATGGGGACACACCACCACATTTTATTCCCAACAAATTAATATTGCAAGTTATATTCCATCGCAGTATAATGCATCAGCAAAAAATATTACAGGGGAACAACTGTCGCATGGGGAATAAATTAATCGGTTACGGCTCTTATCTGCCAGAACGCATCATGACGAATGCGGATTTTGAACGCATTATGGACACAACCGATGAATGGATAACAACGCGCACAGGGATTCGCGAACGTCACTTTGCCCGCGACGACGAAACAGTGGTTGACATGGCAACGATTGCCGCGACCCGTGCATTACAGAACGCAAATTTAACAATAGACGATCTGGATTTGGTAATTGTTGCGACAACAACACCTGAACTGGACTTTCCATCTGTGGGCGTACAAACTGTGGGTCGTCTGGGGGCAAAGAAAAACATACCTGCATTTGACGTACGTGGCGCATGTACTGGGTACATTTACGCACTGCATTGTGCGCGCGCATTTTTCCTGTCCGGCATTCACAAACGCATAATGATAATCGGCGCCGAAAAAATGACACGTTTTGTCGACATGTGCGATCGTTCTACGGCGGTTCTGTTTGGTGATGGTGCGGGCGCACTGATATTCGAACAATCATCATCTAGCTATTCTGGGATCATTGACACTGTTGTTATGGCCGATGGTGGCGAATTTGAATGCCTGCACGGCACCCCCGATCATAAAATTGCAATGAATGGACCTGAAACATATAAAAAGGCAGTACAATGCATGCCCGATGCGGCACGATACATTATGCAGCACGCCGGAATTACCGCTGAAAAGATTGATTGGATTATCCCACACCAGGCCAACTTGCGAATTATTCACAGCTGTGCGCGACATCTGGATTTTCCAATGGACAAAATTCTGGTTACCGTTGACAAACACGCCAACACCAGCGGTGCCTCAGGCGTTTTGGCATTGGCGTACGCCTTTGATAACAAGATTATAAAACATGGACAATTAA
This sequence comes from Alphaproteobacteria bacterium, assembly GCA_017383325.1. Next base: position 13,920 of record JAFNYG010000052.1, read on the forward strand.
TTTTATACCCCGCATTCGGCAGTGGTCTGACGTGGGGCGCGGCATTAATAAGGGTTTAAAGAAAAGGGTGAAAAATGGCTACAATAACACGAAGTGATTTTGCAAACAGATTGCGTGAACGTTTTGGATTAACAACATCAGACGCATACAAAATGATTGATGTTATATTTGATGAGATACGCGATGCGCTGGCAAATGGCGAAGAAGTAAAATTCGCAGGGTTTGGCAGCTTTAAAATACTGGAAAAAAACGCGCGAATTGGTCGCAACCCCAAAACCGGTGAAAGTGCGATTATCTCTGCACGCCGTGTCGCGACATTCCGCCCCAGCAACGAATTCCGCGAGCGCGTTGCAAATAAAAATTAAAAAAACCGCCAAATGGCGGTTTTTTTTTAAATACTATCTGCATTTACCCATCGACCATCTTTTAATAACCCTGGGGCCATACCTTCACTATTGCGCAACGCATCAATTACACCGCGTGCTTGACTTGCGTCCAAATTCACTATACGCACCTTGAACATATCCCCTTCGTTAACAACTACGGCATCACCATATGTTTTCATACGTTGTGCCAACGCATCGGCGCTGTCCTGGGCATAAAATGCGGCAACCTGTACACTGTACTCCCCGCCAACTGGGGCCGCAGCAACCGGCTGTACGGTTTGAACAGGTTGTGCAACTGGTTGTGATTCCACCACTGTTGTTTCAACAACCACAGGTGCTGTCGCACCCAATGTTGCAGTTTTCACAGCTACAGACTGTTCCGGCATAACCTGAATCTGAACCTTACCCTGACCATTTAAACCGATCTTTTGTGCTGCTGCTGGCGACAAATCCATCAAACGTGTATTAACAAATGGCCCGCGGTTATTTACGCGAACGACAACAGATTGACCGTTATTCAGATTTGTAACCCGTGCAATCGTTGGCAAAGGCAAAGTCTTGCTGGTTGCGACCATCTGATTTACATCGAACACTTCGCCATTACTGGTTTTTGTTCCATTCAATTCTGTTGGTATAATACCTGCGATTCCGGTTTGATTATACGTCATATCTTCCATTGGAATATACTGTACATCATCAACCTTATACGCTGTGCCAACATAGTACTTTGGTGCTGCCGCCAACAGATACGAATCATTCAGGCTTTGCGTTGCCCCAGTTGCCACCAATGGTTCTTCACCGAAACCATCGCCATAGCTTGTATTATTCCCAGTTGTGCTAAGATCTGCACACCCAGCCAACATCGCAGTCAAAACCGCCAAGGAAAGTATTTTTTTCATGATATTAAGACTCCTTACATTCTTTATAAGCAGTATTTTATCACAAATAAGCAAATGTTTCAAATTTATTTTACGCTATCTAATACGCCGATCTATTAAGTACGCAATCGGCAAATAAAGCACCACATACCCAATAATGACACCACCCAAAATCCAGATACTGCCAATTGTTATCCGTGTCATCAACATCCCCAGAATCGTCGCCCACAATCCGAACGCCAACACAGAACGCACTGTCCGCCCGTCATGCTGTACCAGGTCACGTCTTCTGCATGCGCGCCCCAGCAAATAATTTTTCAAATAACCACTAATAACAACCCCCACAGGTATCGCCAAATATCCCACCAACGGAAACAGCAACAAATACAACACCGCCGCCACGCCCAGCGACACCATACTTGTCTTCACAGGCGTTTTCACATCCTGAGCAGCATACAGCGTTTTGCTGTAAATCTGACTGACCAGCATCGCCGGCAATACAAATGCCTGGATCATAATTGCCACGGCAACGGCATGTGTTGATTCCGACGTCCACGCGCCATATTCAAACAAATATTTTATTATCGGATTCGCCAAAACCACCAATCCTACAACGCACGGCAAAATCAGCATCAACGAACGCCGCATAGATGAATTTTGCTGAATATAAACACTGCGCATATTCTTTTCCGCCAGCGCATTTGAAATCGAAGACATCAACACCGTCCCAACCGCCAACCCAATCATCGCGAATGGCAACTGCACTATACGATCAGAATAATACAACCATGACACCGCCCCACTTTGAAAACTTGCCACCAAAGTTCCAACTATAATCGTAATTTGATAAAAACCACTGCCAACAATACTGACCCCCAGACGTTTAAACAGGCTTTTCATTCCCGGCGTCCATTTTGGCACAACCAAACGCAGTCCAAAATGCCGCCTGCGAATACGTCCCCACAAAATACCAAACTGAACAATTCCTGCCACGACGACCGTACCCGCCATCAAGTACAATACATTTTCTGTTCCAAAATACATTGCCCCCAACAGCGCACATATCAGCATAATATTTAACAACACTGGCATAAACGCAGCCAACAAAAATTTTGAAAACGCATTTAATATTGCGGACAAAAACGCCGCCCCACACACAAAGATGACATAAACAAACATTATACGCGATATAACAACCGTCATCTCCATCTTTCCAGGCACCGTTTCAAACCCAGGCGCCAAAATCCAAACAACCAGCGGCATAAAAATCTCGAACAAAATGGTCAGTCCCAGCAACACCAACACCAACCAAGAAAATACATTTCGCGCAAACCCTGCATCCTTTTTGGAATCTGTATACATGGGAATAAATATCGCAGACAAAGCCCCTTCGCCCAGCAAATCACGGAACAAATTCGGCAATTTGAACGCCGCCAAGAAAATATCCGACAGACGTCCCGCCCCCAACACGCGTGCGATCAACATATCACGCACAAATCCGAATACACGACTGATACCAGTCATGGCACCGACACCAAAAATATGTTTGCCTAGTTTCATAGTTTTGATTATACTGCCATCAGTAACAAAAAATCAAGACAGGAATCAAAATATGAAAAAACAATTCGCCCTGTTGGGGATATTAAGCATACTGACCGGTTGCGGTGGCGCCGACAACGAAATCATCGCAGAACAACCCTTACCTGTGATATACGAAAACGCCTATGCAGAATTTAACGAAAAAAATTACGAAGAAGCGGCCACTGAATTTTTAAAGGCCGAAACCCAACACCCGGCCAGTCCATGGGCCCCCGACGCATTAATAATGGCGGCCTATTCCCATTACATGGATGGCGACTTTGCCGGCGCCCTGTTGGCGACCGATCGTTTTATGCGTTTTCATCCCGGCCACCACGATGTTCCATATGTGATGTACCTGCGTGGCATGTGCTATTATCGCCAGGTCAGTGATGTTCGGCGCGAACCGGGCATGTCCGCGTACGCATTGCAGCAATTTCAGACATTGGTCCAACGCTTTCCAACCAGTGAATACGCCAAGAACGCCGAAAACAAAATCATAATTTTAAAAAATTATATCGCCGGCAAGGTCATGTACTCGGCCCGTCAAGACATGCAAAATGAAAACTGGACCAGTGCCATAAATCAATTGCAAACCGTTGTACGCGACGCCCAAGAAACCGTTATGACCCCCGAAGCAATGTACAGATTATCCGAAGCATACACTGCAATCGGCCTGCCAGACCAGGCCCACGGATATTCGGAAATGCTAAAATTAAATTTTCCAGACAATGAATGGACCAAGAAACTAAAATAAAATCGCCCGTTTGGGCGTTTTTATTTACTTCTCTTATCCAACTTGTTTATATTAGACAACAATATTTCTTTCGGAACAGGCGCGTTACCAAACACAGCCTCTACACGCTCCATATCTTCCGGGTGCGATTTCAGATGCCCCGCCATAATCGCTGTCGCCACACCTATAAAATCATTATCTGCCACAGAAATCTTGCCTTCTATAATCATATCAAAATAAACCCGCGAATCGGCTGACATGTTTTTTACAATTTCTGGCGCAACACGTAACATTTTCTTTGCTGCCCCGGGGTCCAACTTATGTTCTTTTGCCAAACGCTCTATTTCCAGCATCATATCAATATTTTGCTCTGCCTTGTCACGTTCTGCCTTATTTTTCGCTGCAATACCAATACATATTAACGCCAAAATCAATTGAACACATACATTAAATTGCCACGCCAAATGCGGATCATAACGTCCATCATTAAATGGACTATACGTATCACCCATCGCCTGCAAATACGTCCGCTGATCAAGTACCGGCCCTGTATAATCATGCATTTCTGCCTCATAACTTCTTTGATTTGAAAGATATCCCCATGCCGCACTGGACAGTAAAAACGCGACCATATTCCCACCCATGAAAAAATAGACAGGATTTTTTTTCTTTGGCACATATTTGTTATAAGCCTGTTTTGTCTTGGCCTCAATATTTTTCGTGGCCTTTTTTATTACCGTTTTCTTTTCCATTTTATTCTCCACTTTATTTATAATTCACAATAACGGGAATACTACCACTAATAAATCCTGTATCAACAAAATCATCTATATTCGTTCCCAAACTTATGCACCCCGCCGATTGCTGTTTATCTGAATTAGACGTACCATGCAAATACATTGCCCCACGCCCCTTTGTATTCGTTTTCGTTTCCGGAATCAATGGAAATCTATACCCCCCCCATGCATCCATATTTTTAGGATTTTCCATATCCCGTTTTCTTACCAAATATACGCCATCCGGTATTGGACCCGTCGCCGGCAAACCACTATATCTTTTTTGCTGACAGTCTACCAATCCTGAAAACGCAGTATTTACAATATACTTTGCCTTATTCCCTTCGCACGCAATCAAAATCTTGCCATTATATAACATCACTTTGTTAACTGTCATCCTTCCTCCTGATACAGGAAACGCATAAAATCCTTTCTTGTATTTTCCATTCGCGTTATCCCAACCCGACAACAAAGATCTATCAGTAACCGTGGGGTCAAGCGGGCAGCCATTCACATTTTTTGCAACCTTAACCGAATTCACACAAGCCTCCAAATCCACAAAGGGGTTAATTTCGGTAACCCCCCTCCTATAATCTTGCAACAACCCACGAATTTTTTCATTATCAACTAAACAATTCCCCAAAGCTTTATAAAGCCAATCCTTCGCGTAAGACGCTGTCACCGCTGCATTGGGTAACGACATAACCGACGCCACACCAGCCGTAACCCTCAATTTTTTATCTGTTATGAGAGTGAAGAACGCTTTTTCAGATTCACTAACCAGCCCACTCTGTTTCCCACTTATTTTTTTTAGCTGTGCATCTAAATTATTTCTGGCACCGTGACAGCTCTTGTACATTCCCGCAAGAAAATCGAGCATATTGCCATTAAAAAACTTATTTTTTATACATTCATTACCACTCCATTTCTCCAGCACCCTCTCTATTATTTTAATATCTTGGACCCTATAAATATCTTTACCAACACTAAATAAAATAGGCGCTGTATTTCGTGTATTTCCCACATTAGGCCGTTTATTAACGTACGTGGCATCCCGCGCATAAACATCAACCCCACGACCGGCAACAGGAATCATACAAAGAACAAAAAATAGAAACAACTTTCGCATTGATTAAAAAGCCCCCTCGCACTTCTCTGCCGCAGACACTGCGCGCTTTACAGCGGCTATTTGCGTCGCATTAAATACTGTTGCAACCCCCGCCGCAACTGTTGCACCACCCGCGAGCACATTAGATGCCACATTCAAATTCGCTTCTTTCTTTTTTCCGTCATCTGAATCATCCCCACGCACAGGTTCAGAATTCGCCAATGCGCTGGTCACTGTTCCTGCAATCGCAGTTGCCGCCCCAGTACCCGCTGAAATCGCCCCTCCCTTGGCCCTGTTGTTTATTTTGCTTAAATCAACTAATTCCCATGCAGAACAGGCCTGAATTATTTTATTTGCGCGTTCTAACATGGCAACATCCGCACCACCATCAATACGCGCCTGCATAAATGCCTGTGACAATTTTTCTTTTTCTGCAATACACAAATCTATCTGGGACTGCAAATCTTCATCAACACGATTTTTCATAGAAATAATCATCCCAGCGGTATCAGCAACCGCCGCCCCCGCCAATGTACCCGTTCGAACTTTTCCCAACACTATGGATTCTTCCCTTAAACTATCACGCAAGGTACGAAGGTCTTCTGCAATACTAGTTCCCTCTGGCATTTCTGTTTCATCGAACAACTGTGCCAAAACCTCCAACAATTGATCTTCTGTTTCAATCGTTATTACACCGGCTTCATCCAATATCGCATCTATATATTCTATATCTTCATCAACATTTGCCTTGGCAATACCTGTTCCCAACGCAACGCCACCAGCAACCGCACCAACAGATGTCACAGCTGTATTAATACCAGCCATCTGTTTTAAATCTTTCAATTGTTCTGACAAACCAACACACGCTTCGCGCGTCCGCTCTATTTGCACAGGCAATAAATTTTCTGCCCCCATTGCGGTCCCTGCAAACAAAACAGAAAAAATCCAAATCTTCAAAAAATTCAAATCCGCCCATCCTTTTGCTTACGTCAAAAAATAGTATCATACTTACCTCAAACACACAAATATAAAAAAAACGCCCGTTTGGGCGTTTTTTTATACCAACTTATGAATAACCAAACCGCTGCGCAATTTTGGTTCAAACCATGTTGTCTTTGGTGGCATAATATTCCCAGTATCCGCGATATCAATAATTTGACGCATAGTAACTGGATACAACGCAAATGCTGCTGCCATCTCGCCACTATCAACCCGTTTTTGTAATTCGCCCAGCCCACGAATTCCCCCGACAAAATCGATTCGTTTTGATGTTCGCAAATCACCCAAATTCAAAATTTTATCAAACACCAGATTGGACAACACTGTCACATCTAATACACCAATCGGGTCATTATCGTCATAGGTTCCCGGCCGCGCAGTCAACGAATACCATTTCCCATTCAAATACATACCAAAGTTATGCAACGCATTTGGCTTATAAATTTCTGCACCAACTTCTTTGATATCAAAATTGTCTGATAATTTACGCAAAAACTCGTCTGCACTCAATCCATTCAAGTCACGAACAACGCGATTATAGTCAATAATTTTCAACTGGCTTTCTGGGAAAATAACCGCCAAGAAATAATTATATTCTTCATCCCCTGTATGATTTGGATTGGCGGCACGCTTTTCTGCACCAACCAATGCCGCCGCCGCAGTACGATGATGTCCATCCGCAACATACAGCGCAGGAATCTCTGCAAATATTTCTGTTATACGCGCATTAATCGCCGCATCACGAATTGCCCAAAACGTATGTCCAAAACCATCTTCTGAAACAAAATCATATTCTGGCATCTGATTTTCAACAATATTTTCGACAATCTGATTCATTTCATCAACATCTGGATACGCAAAGAACACAGGTTCTATATTTGCATTTTGTATCCGAACATGAATCATACGATCTTCTTCTTTATCCTTGCGGGTTAATTCATGTTTTTTTATTTTTCCCGACATATAATCATCAACATTTGCGGCGGCGACCAAACCATACTGCGTACGCCCATCCATTGTCTGCGCATACACATAGTACATCTCTGTCTGATCCTGAACCAACCATCCACGTTCCTGCCACAGCTTAAAATTCTCGACCGCTTTGTCGTATACAGGTTGCGAATGCTCATCTGCAATCGGATCGAAATCAATTTCTGGCTTAATTATATGCAACAGCGACTTTTCCCCGGCCTCTGCCTTGGCCTCGACAGAATTCAAGACATCATATGGTCTTGATGCGACCTCTGCTGCCAATTCCTTTGGTGGTCTGACACCTGCAAACGGTTTGATTTTCATATTTTCTCCTTTTCTTACTATCTTTGCTTATTTCTAAGGATTTTGTTCCCCTGTTGCACAGTGCGCCTTTACATTACGCAAACACAAATCATATAAAACCATTGCCCGCCAAATACCATCACTGCCTTTTATTTTCCCTAAAAATTCCCCCAGACAGTCAACTGATTACTTTTTAGACTTTTTTTGTTTTGCATCGGTTTTGAACTGAATGTCGCGCAGTTTTTTATATTCGCCACCCAATGCACACAGTTCTGCATCTGTTCCCTGTTCAACGATTTGCCCGTCTTTGATTACACAGATAATATCTGCATCCAATATTGTTGACAAACGATGCGCGATAACAAATGTCGTACGCCCACGCATTAAATCATTCAACGCAGATTGAATTAATTTTTCACTTTGTGTATCCAGCGCAGACGTCGCCTCGTCCAGCAATAATATAGGCGCATTTTTCAAAATCGCCCGTGCAATCGCGATTCGCTGTTTTTGTCCACCCGACAACAAACCGCCCCCCTCGCCCACAGATGTTTCATATCCTTTTGGGAATTCATTGATAAACCCATCTGCATTTGCTGCGATTGCGGCGGCAACCACTTCTTCATGCGTTGCATCTGGCCGCCCATATTTAATATTTTCTTCAATCGACCCATTGAACAAGAAAACAGACTGTGAAACCTCGGCTATATTTTCGCGCAAAGACTTCAAAGTATATTTTTTCAAATCTGTACGATTTATTGTGATTTTACCGACCTGCGGATCATAAAACCGTTCCAACAAATTAAACATAGTTGTTTTTCCACCACCGGACGGTCCAACCAACGCACAGACCTTACCTGCGGGCACATTCAAATTAATATTTTTCAGCACAGGTTCTGACGGATTATACGCGAACGACACATTCTGAAATCCAACCGTCAGGTTCTTTGACGTCAAATCACGTGCATCTGGTGCATCGACAATATCTGGTTTACTGTCCAAGAACGCGAACAGAATTTCCGCTGCCAACAATCCATGCTGCAACGTATCACCAGTTCCCGTAATAGACTTTGCCGGTTTATACGCCGCCGTCAGCGCCAACAAAAACGCTGTAAAATCACCTGTTGTGATTGCGCCACTGGAAATAAAATGTCCCCCCATAATCATTGCGATACACAAACCAATAGAAATCATAAATTCCATCAACGGCGACCGCAATGCATTTGCCTGTGTACTTTTATACGCATTAATGACCGAACTGTTCAGCACATGCGCAAACTTTTTTTCTTCGCGCTCTTCAGATGCAAATGCCTGAATTGTTTTTATCCCATGCAACGTCTGATTCAACTGTTGCGACACATTATTCGCGATACCGAACGATTGCCGAGACAACTTGCGCCGCTTGCGCATAATAACGACCATCGGTATCATAATCGCAGGCGCCAAGAACATCAAAACGATACACATCTGATGCGCGTAATAGAACATCAATGCCAACGTCATAATCAGTGTTGCGACATTCTGCACCACTTTAATCACAGTTCCCGTCACCAGGTTCAAAACCGCCCCGGCCTGGACACCGAAATAATTCAAATTTTTTCCGATACCATCTGCATAGAATCGCGCTAAATTCATATGCATCAAATGTTTGTAAATTTTCTTTTGCAGGTTGGCACTGGCCAACAGCCCGCCCTTAGACATAATCAAGGCCTTGGCATATGTAAATGCCCCCTTTGCGCCGAACGCGACAATGACCTGAACCCCCAGCCAATATACCGCATTTATACTTTTTTCAATGAACGCTTTATCCACCACCTGTTGCACAATTGTGATGGTATATGCCTCTGCGGCGGCGGCCAACACCGTAAACACGATACCCGCAACCAGCCATTTCCAGTACGGCCGTCCCACTTCGCGCCACACGCGCCCATACAGTGACCATTTTATACGACCATTTGATTCATCGCCTTTGATAAAGGACTTTACTTTATTTATCATTTTTTTCATAGCCCCCACATTATACGAGACTATCCCCCACAAGTCTAGTCCAAAAGATTATTCGACAAAAATTCATTTTTAGATTGACAATGAACACAAAAACAGATAAAATCCATTCGCCTTCACAGATGAAGGTGCAAAGTTTTGGGGTCATAGCTCAGTTGGTAGAGCACCTGCTTTGCAAGCAGGGGGTCGTCAGTTCGAGTCTGATTGGCTCCACCAAAACAAGCGAAGGGGGATTCAAATCCCCTTTTTAATTAAAACAACCTATAAAATGCGTCAAAGGGGGTGAATACATATGGTCAAAGTTCTGGTTCGCGACAATAACGTTGAACAGGCACTGCGCGTTGCAAAACGCAAATCTCAAAAAGAAGGTCTGTACCGCGAAATGAAAGAACGTCAGCGTTATGAAAAACCAACCACAAAACGCAAACGTTTAAAAGAAGAAGCCGTTCGCAACGAAAAGAAACGTCAATCGAAACAGCGTATGGTTTTCGGATTCTAAAAAAAAATCACCCGTTTGGGTGATTTTTTTTATTTAGTATCCGGATACCAAACGTTCATACAGCTTTACCGTATCCTTGACCATTTTACGCGCGGTATAGCGTTCTTTATACCTGGCATAGGCCAAAATCCCCAATTTTGTTCTCAATGCCTTGTTTTCTATTATACGCACCATTTGATTGGCATAATCATCAACGTCCAGATTTCCATCCTTGTCACTTTTGACAATTAATGCCGCCCGCCCAAACATTTCAACCAGCCCAACCGCATCGCTGCTGACAATTGGTAAATTATATGCCATCGCTTCAATTCCTGCGAATGAACAGGCCTCGGAAAACGATGCAAACAATGCGGCATCTGCCATTTCATAATATCGCGAAATATCGTCCTGTTTTGTTAATAATCCGACATTTTTAATTGGCAACCCCGCAATTTCTTCGAACACCTTGTCATTTTTATCATGACCACCGATTACCATAATTTCTATATTATGCTTCTCTGCGACCTGTTTTATTGCCGGGATTATACGCTTTATACCCTTGTGCTGTGCCCAACCATTTGCAAAAATAAACCGGAACACCCCATCATCTAATTTTTTACTGGCTATTTTTGGCACAGAAATACCATTATAAATAACGGTATACGGCCTGCTACAATTTGTTCGTTTAACGAATTCGACCGCATCATCGCACACCAAAACGATATGATCCATATTAAAGAAAGAATTATTCATTGGCACGTTCGGATTATAACCCGGCGCCCGATGTGGCAAACAATGCAGCATCCCGATTGTTTTGGCATAAAACCGTGACCGCAACATATACGCCAACACTTCATACCCCAGACAATTTGATTTCACAATCAAATTTGACATTTTACTGATACGTGGGCTTAAATATGTCAGAACCGCATCAAACAACGTTGTTGACGGATATCCCCCAGGATGAAATACACTGACCTCTGCTTCGTTTTGCACGATACGAATATCCGAAATTTCTGGCGACCAATAAAAAATTATACGCAATACATTCACATGCGCTGGCAATTCTGCCTGTAAAACATCCAAATAACGCCCAATGCCCGTCTGGAAACGGGCATCACGACCATCTATTTCTATAACATTTATAACTTTTTTTTTCATACGCTATCAAAAACTTCCCACGCATCCTGTCATTGTAAACGTTCCCGCGCCATCTGTAAAGCTTACATCCGCGGCACACTTATAACCAACCGAATACTTTTTCAAATCATCATAAAATGTACCACTATACCCCGACAACGTTGTGTTCGTGCTGCTGGCATTTGGGCAACTGTTTGAACACACAGCCCATTCCGATCCAACCGGCGAACGCGAACTGCTCGTCGCCCCAATATAATCATATCTTGGTGTACCATACCCCAAAGCTGCCTCAAACGAATTACTATCAGCATAAGAATTATCAATTAGACTAGCCGTGGTCATAAATGCTGTCACCGTAATCTGCGCTGTACCTGTACCTGATACAGTGCTTGCATAATACCCATCCGCACACCCCGACATTGCGACATTAAACACCTCTACCGGGTACCGCAAATAAATATATCCATCTTCATCCTGATTATAAAACCTGCCCCAATCGGTTGCACCACTGGGATAGCCACCCCAACTGCCGGTCGGCACCGAACCTGTACCTGCACCTGTACCTGCACCTGAACCTGCCGTTTCTTTGACCCCGGCCATCCATTGTTCCATGGTATAGTACCGCGCCGTTCCATACGTGCCACTGCCAGAACCATATCCCATATGCTGCAAATATTTTACCGGCGCACATAAACCCGTTGCATTACAAAAACACGCCCATGCACGATTATTCCCATACCCCGGATTATTATACTGGCTTCCTAAACAATATTGATGCAGAACGGCTGCATATCCACTTTGAACATTTCCCCCCTGGGGGACGGTCTTATCTGTATATTCAACAACCATGGCTGAATCTATCATATTACTACAATTCAGTTGCTTTGCAGAATACCCCGGTTGTGATTTTCCCGAAATCATTGGAATACATCCCCAATTCAAACTGGCACCGGTCGATTCCACTGCGACCTTTAAATTACTCAAATTAGGAACAACTGAGCCTTTTGTCGAAATTACCGTCGCACTTGTTGCCACCTTGTGTCCAAAAACCACCGCAGCAAACGACATAAATCCACCTAAAACCCTTATCAAGCCACGCATCTGCATACTAAAATCCCCCTTTCTGTTACGCGAAATACACATTCACGCACCTCACGCGGATGATTATAGTATTAAAACAAATAAAAGACAATCAAAAAAAAATCTGCCCCCGCACTTTTTTGCTTTTACCCACCAACCCTGCTACAGACCATAGTCACATCCCGTCAGAACAAAATCCCCAGAATCATCACCATAATACAAATTTGCCTTGCATGCGAATCCACTGGTATAATTATCACTCCGCGAATACGTTGTCCCCGATATCGACGGAATTGTCACCGCACCACCACCCGGGGCCCAATAGTTATCTGCACACCCAATCCATTTAACAGCAATTTTTTCTGCAGGATACCCCAATTTATGTACCACGTCCTTATTGTCCGCCCCACTCAAAAAGTTCCCCCAGCCCGTGGTTCCATCGAATAATACGTACCATTCACATATGAATAATACCCACCATTACCCGAACCAGACTCATATGACTCAAATCCATTGCCACTTAAATAACTCGTCGACGCACACAATCCTGTCGCATTACAAAAACACATCCACGAACCATAATACAGCGTATTATTACCATTACTTTCACGGGGTCCACAACTGTTATGATTGCCATCAGAGTTAACATATTCATAAAAAGAGCTTATGTCGCTGGTCACCGTAACCCCAGTTTGGGTATCAGATACATCATGTTTACATTTAAAATCACCATTTTCACCATTCACCAATGGGATACACGCTCAATCCGCCGCCCCACGCGATTCCACCTTCAACAGCACATGTTGATCTGTTGATATATACGCATGCGCATTATGCCCACCAAACACAAACGACATCACCGAAACAATTCCGCCAATAAATCTGATAAATATACGATTAAACATTCCTGCCCTCCACTTATACAGCGCAAAAAACCATAAATAATTCACGCATCCACGTATTGCCAAAATATTTTACACCCCCCGCAAAAAAACAATAATAAAATAAAAAAAACAAGGGCCCGCGTGCGGACCCTTAAAAGAAAACTACATTCCGTTGCCATCATTTTCCGACGCGTCCAAGAAAACATCACGCATACGAAATTCTTTCATAATATCAACTTTTGCGGCAACGCTTCGTCCCTGCCTCAGGGTTTGTGCTGCAATGTTAAACTTTTTTATCATATCAGTCATTTCAAATGCCTCTTATAAAACATCTCTCTGACGCCAGCCAACATACACTACAAAAAACTTTTTGTCAAGTATTATTGCAACATATATTTACTGTTCGCACCCATATTCACCACATTCGCCTGCGGAATACTCTTCGACCTCTATGGCCATTGGCACCGGCTGTTGCGGTTCTGTATAGTGAACTTCTTTGACCACACGCACACGACGATTCGCTGCATTTGGTGTATTATCTGGGGTTGGCACCGCCAAATCTTCTTCGCCGGCAGATACCGCGACAATCTGACTGGCCGGGATACCATATTTAATCAGTAATTTCTGTACTGCTTCGGCACGGCGACCACCCAACGCATAATTATATGCCTGGGTTCCCGATGTATCCGTATGCCCAACCACAGAAACCCTGATATTCTTGTTTTCCTGGGTTGCATCAACCAACTGTTTAATCAGTTCTTGGTATTCAGGCTTAATCGTCGCCTTGTTAAAATCGAATCGGATTTCAAAAACTTCTTCCATCACGTGCTGGGTCGGTTCCAGTGGTATTTGCTGAACCTTTATCATTGTTTTTTCACCCTGGGCCGCCTGAATTTGATCCAGACGCGCATTGATTGCCGCCAATTCAGCACGCATTGCCATCATCATATTAATAAATTCTTCACGCGAAACCAATTCATCGCCAATGGCTGGTATCGCTTGGCATTCCTGGCATTCTGGGCATGTTGGACACGCCGCACATGCCGGGCACTGGGGTGTGGACTGTTCTTTCTCGGTAACGAATACCGCAACTGATGGCGCATCTTTACAATCCGCATCACCATTATTGCATGCATGTTCATGCGCTGCACAGTCTGTGCTGCCCGCGGGGCAATCAACCGCCATCAAACGATTTCCACTATTGCGAACACTGTTATCATTTGCACTTTTTGTGACGGTTTTGTCCCCACCATAAATATTCTGATTGAACACTACAGGCTGTACCGGCACTGGATTTATCAAATGTTCAGGGACATTAACGTTATTCACAATAATAACCCCTTCGCGCGCCTGTCCGGCCCCGCGCATTGCGTTCATATTACGCGTATCTGCATAATATACGCCGGCTGTACGTTCGTCACCATTTTCAACCATAACCGTTGTTTCTTCTGAAACAGTGGTAACAACAGGTGACTTTTTAACTATTTTGCCACCACGACAATCACGCAGTGCAGTTAACGCCTTGCTAAATCTTTCTTTACACTGATTTGCTGTTGCGATTTGTCCACTGGCAGATGCTGACAACCAACAATCAAATTTTGCCTGCACCTCTGCCGCCAGTTCTGGGTTTGTATACGACGCATCATTTTTCAACTGATCCATCAAATCATTGTATGCAGTATACAATTCGAATGCCTCTTGTTCATTCTCAACCGGCCAATTTTCCAAAGATTCTGGGAACGGCACTTCGCCACTGAATGCGGCCACCGCCTTATTTGCAAACAATTCCCCCATATCCGCATACCCACTGGTACGGGCATTATATATTGCATATGAACGATAATTCATCGCCAACTGATTCAAAAAAGAATCCTTATGCGGCGCGGAATAAACATCCAAAGATTCAACATAATCAACCGTTGGCGTCGATGCCACACCAGTATATTCCATTACATCTGCGCCTGAACGTGCACATGCAGTCAATGCCACAACACCCGTCAAAACCAACATACGTGAAATCACCCATGTCGCAACACTTGATTTATATTTCATGCTTATTCCCTTCTTTCTATCCCCCATATTATACGATTTTTCAGTCATTTAGTAAAGCAGAAAAACACACATCAATTTTTTACCCCAGACACATAAAAAAGTCCCGCTGACGCAGGACTTCAAGACAAGAAAGGAACTGGTTTTCTATATCAATCCAAATGACGTGATATAGTTGAAAGAAATCCCCATGATAAAGTTGCTGCCATAGACATCAACCCCACGGGCGCGGGCACGACGATACTGCACATATGGCCCCATCGTCAAATCACCCCACAAATTTGTATCCATACGAAGAACCGCACTCAAATCGCGTTCCAAATCCGTACCTATAAACTCAGAGTAACTTAAATATTCACGATAATATCCATTAGATGACAACCTTACGCCATCACGAATTTCATATTCCAAACGCCACCCAAACTCCGCAGCAGTCTTGCTGACTTGATAATCAGAATACGTAAAATCATATTCATATACGCCTGTCAGATACAAACTCTTTACAACAATATTGTCAAACAGCGAAATACCCGCACTTGCGCGCACCAAATTCTGACGCGGCGTATCACCCGACGTTTTAAATTCAGTATCATATGCCCCACGAACGGTTGGCCCCAACTTAAATCCCGAAAACTCCCAGCACGCATACGACAAATCACTGGACAACAAAATATCATCTGCGTTTTCACTGACCGTTGCCGGTTCATCGTACGGCTTAATCTTTGTCTCGCCATATTCCATAAACAACGAATTATCCCACTGAAAACGATTTTTGCTATACTCTAATGCAGTATCAAAAACACCCTTAATAAAATCCTGGCTGTCCGCCTTTAACGCAGAAATTGGCGAATTCTGATACTCTGCTGCATTTTTTACGTCTGTACGCGACCATTCCAGCCCAATCCGTCGCACTGCCAATGTCAAACTGCCCTTATCCGTGGCAACAACATCATCTGCCAACGACAATCCCGGCACAAACATCAATAACAAAAACCAAGAACCCCTTCTCAACATCATCCCCTTTCTTCATCCACATGACTTAACATACCTTAAAAAAACGCAAAGTCAAGGATACGAATTCTATTTCCAAATCGTTATTCCACCGTCACTATTTTCATATCGCCAGCCCGCCGCACGCACATCGCCCACAAACCTATCTCGCCCAGATACCGGCAATTCAAACATCGCTGTATCGCGTGTCATTGATCGCAAAACCGTATCAAATTTACCATCACGCAATATCTGATTCAGCTGAATCCAATTCGCCATCGCATCAGACATTTTGACTGAAACCACAACAAAATCCCCCACCCCATCTTCTGGCAGCGAATTTTTAACCCCCCCAGCGTCCAGCCACCCCCGCACTGCATCCACATCCAACA
>JAFNYG010000053.1 GCA_017383325.1 Alphaproteobacteria bacterium
AATCAAAAATTATTTTTTTTGTTGTGCAATGGTGTTCTTGCATGCGATATTATGAATCTGGTCCATGTATTCGTCGTACAGTTTGATTCCCAAAAATGCCCGTGCTTGTTCTATTGTTTTACCGTATGCCCAGTATGTTTTTTTGTCGGTTGTATATTTTGCTACGATGTGCGCATCGGATGCAACAAATGCGCCATAGCAATTTTCGCAAACCGGATGTGCACGATAAAATTCAAACAGGTTTTTTTCTTTGTAATCCAGACGTTCGCTAAGCATAAACAATTTGCCACGTACTTCTTGTATGTTGCGCGGAAATGGGTTTTGCACACGCCACAGCCCAGCGATAAATTCTACGCGTGAAATATCAATGTTTTTCAATGGTACTTTACGTCCATCCGAATAATATGCAAATGCTTTATGTGCGCTATCCATGCACGCGCAACGATAAGCGTGTTCTTTCTCAGCCAATGTCTTATGATTCGACAGCTTGTTTCTGGTCATCCTCCACCCCCAAGAACTTTTTTTCTATGGCGGCAACTAACTCCGGAATTCCTACTCTCCCCGCTGCGCTTATGGTTAATATTTCTGGTCTTTTTCTGCGGCCGAACGACTTTTTAAATTCGGTCATTTTTTTAGACAGCTCGTCTGCTTCGATTGCATCGATTTTATTGATTGCAACCATCTCAGGTTTGGTGACTAAGTCGCCTCCGTACGAATCCATTTCGTGTCTAATCGCTTTGTATCGCGCTGCCCAATCGGATTCAGTTCCATCGATAACGTGCAAAATCATCTTTGTTCGTTCCGCATGTCCTAAAAACTGGTCCCCCAATCCTACGCCTGTGTGCGCCCCTTCAATCAGTCCAGGCAAATCGACCAATACAAATTCGCGATCATGTGCGTACATAACGCCCAGCTGCGGATTTAGTGTTGTAAATGGATAGTTTGCAATTTTTGGGCGTGCGGCAGTTACCGCAGACAGCAAAGTAGATTTGCCTGCATTTGGAAAACCAACCAATCCGATATCTGCAATCAATTTTAGTCGTAATACAACGGTACGTTCTTCACCCGGCAGGCCGTCATTTGCCTGTTTCGGTGCGCGATTTGTTGGGCTTTTAAAATGCAGATTTCCCCAACCGCCATTTCCGCCACGTGCTGCACGATATTCCATGCAATCTTCGTTCAGGTCGGCATATTCGATTTCTTCGTTTTCTGATAAAATTACTGTCCCAGTCGGCACCGGCAATACCAGAGTGTCGCCCGATGCGCCTGTGCGCATTTTTCCCATGCCGTTTTCGCCACGTTGGGCCACGAACTTGGTTTTATAGCGGTAATCAATCAACGTATTTACATTTGGGACTGCGACAAACACTACGTCGCCACCGCGTCCGCCATCTCCGCCGTTCGGCCCCCCGAATTCTATGTATTTTTCGCGACGAAAGCTGGCGGAACCATTTCCGCCATCGCCTGCTTTGATATAAATTTTTGCACGGTCTAAAAACTTCATTTTGTCTACCTTTGAACCTATTATAATCTAAAAACTTGCAATTTCCAGTCTAAAACACTATAATAAGTACGCTGGAAACAGTGATGATTCTGAATCCGTTGTGAAATAGTCATTTTGGACTGGGGGGCGGTACCCCACAGCTCCACCATCTGATGTGATTGCGGGTCGCATTTGATTATGGGGCTGACATAGATTCGACAGATGATGAAAGACAAATTGGGTGAATCCGACATGGCGTCGTAAAAAGCCGACTAAAAACTGAATGGCGATAGAATCGCTGCGAACGACAATGTTCGCCTTGCAATGGCTGCCTAATATGGCGTTGAATACGATTGGCGATTGTTGATTGTATTCGTTTTTGTTATTGCGGGGTTCGCCGGGGACCTGGCACCAGAATCCCGGCATTTTTTATTGCTCTTATAAATGTATAAACAAGAAAAGGGATATTAAAATGTTTGGAAAAGTGAAAAAAATATTTTTTACGGGCGTATTCGGTGTTTTGTATGTTTCATTTGTTGCCCAATTGGCTTATGTTCTTGGATGGGTTGCTGGTATAGATAACAAGCTTGTTGGTTTGGGTATGCTGTCATTAGAATGGTTGATTTTAATCGCAGCACGCTATTTGTCCAAGCGTTCCAGCAACGGCGCACAACACAACAGTAATTTTCGTCGTCGCTAAAAAAACCGCCAATTGGCGGTTTTTTAAACGTGACTTTTTAGCGCTATGTATATTTGTCCGGGCTCAGTTTTGATCAGTGTTGCTGCAACCTTGTCTGCATTGTCTGTCTGCTGTGCGCGCATCAATATTTTATCAAAGCTGCGTACAAATTGTGTTGCCTGAGAACGGAAAACCGCATCGTTTTTAATCATTTCTTTGATGCGTTTTTTATCCGCTGCCCCCAGCATTTTTGCCAGCCATTTCGAGAATATTGTTTTGTCGCCACTGTGATATTTCTTCCATACGACATCCGGAATTTCGGCGCCAGTGGAACGTGTTAAATCCATTGACTGTTCATGTAATTTTTCAAAGAAATTGCTGGTCTGTGCTAAAAAGTCTTGGCTGCTGACATGTCCGAATGTTTCTGTTGGTGCGCTTTTTATCGCGTCCATCGGCGCAGATGCGCGCGCAACCATCATTTGTTTGTTCAGGGTTTGCATTGTATTGACTGCCTTGGCATAATCTGACATCAGATCGATCATCTGTTGTCGCGACGCGCCCGCCAAATCTTCTAATTTTATTGCAGAATCAGAAATTGCATTCGTTGATTCAGCGACAGTTGTCTTCATTTGGTTCAGTTTTTCATTCAGGCTGCTAACTATTTGTTCCAGTGTTTGGCTGGCTTCTACGCTGCCGCGCGACAGGTCGGGCAGGGCAGAATAATATTTTTCAATCAATGCAGACAACGGCTGTAACTGCGCGGTCGTTTCTGATGACATCTTTATCAGGTTTTCTGACTGGCCTGACAATTGCGTGTGCGCAGTATTCATTTCTATCAATGTTTCACGTACGCCTGTTGCCATCGTGCGTACAGATTCTGAAAACGCTCCGGCGGCGGTCTTGGTATTTTCCAGTGTCGCATTTGCAACGCCTGATACAGTTTTTAGTTCGGTTACAACACCGGTCGCAAATTCTTTGATTTCGTTATCGAACCTATTTGTCAGCGTAGACAGCTCCATAGATATTCCACGCACAGAATTTTCGGTTGTCGTTGCAGATGAAACCAGTGTTTCGACCGCGTCGGTCAATCTTCTGGTCTGGTTGTCTATGGATGATTCTGCCAGGCGTATGTGTCCCGCAACGACATTTGCTGTGTTGGTCAAAGTGTTCATTTGATTGGTTAATTGTTTTTTTGATTGTTTGCTAAATTCTGCCAGTTTATCCAGATGTCCATCCAGCATTCTGTTGTTTCTTACCATTACATCTTCGTAATTTGCGGCGGATGATTTTACGTTATCGAACCCATCAGACACAGATTTGGCCAATTCGGTTAATTTTTCTTGCATAACATTTGATTCTGTTGTGATGTTTTTCATTTGTTCTGCATTTGTATTAAATGTTGTCTGCAATTGTTCGGCCAATATCTTTTCGCCTTCGTTCCAGGCATCGATTTGTGATTGTATTTTTAAAATTTGTTCTGTTGTGTCTTGTGTTGTTTTATCTATGCGCCCCAACAGATCGTTAACTGTGCTACTAAAACGATCTGTGGACTGTTCTACGTCCGTCCACGATTGGGATTCTACAATCTGTCCCAGTCCAGACACTGTATTATCCAGTCGCCCTGACATATTAGAAATTTGTTTCGTTGCCTCATTTGCGGTTGCGACCAATTGCTCGTTTTGTGTGGTTAATATTTTTCTCAGCTCGTCCGCCGATGCTATTTGTGCGTTCAGTGTATCACGCATTGTTTGGAAAGACTGCTCGATTTTATAAATTTCATCTGCCAACAGGGTGTTCAGCACACGTGTTGCATCTGTAATTTTTGCGCGTTCTGGCTTTGTCATTATCGTCAGCATTGATTGCATTACTTTTTGTGATTTTCTGGACACAAAAAATAAAAAAAACAGTGCCATGACTAACAGGCCGCCCAATATTCCACAGCCAACCAATAACGCTTGCGTGATTTCCATTCCTTCCCCCTGAATCAATAGATGTTTTATAAAACTTGCAGTTCATCCGAATTTATACTAAAATCGAACCAACAATGCAAGGGCTTAAATGGCAAAAAAACATACTCTTTCGCCAGAACAGGATCATGCTGCAAATCCACTGGAAAATGTCTGGGTCCAGGCAAATGCCGGCACCGGCAAAACCAGCGTTTTGGTCCAGCGCCTGTTGCGTATTTTATTTCGTTCCAAAGATGTTTCGTCATCTGGGATTCTGTGTTTGACCTATACAAACGCGGGTGCCGGCGAAATGCGAAATCGCATATTGGCCGCATTGCGAATGTGGATGACCGTCACAGATGATGAGCTGGCGGAAATGCTGGATGGCGTGGCGGTCAATCGGCCTGTGACGCATGCGGATATTTTGCATGCGCGTGAAATATTTTTTCAGTTTATTGACAGGCCCGAAATATTAAAGGTAAAAACAATTCACGGTTTTTGCGAAGAGATATTACATCGCTTTCCAATCGAAGCCGGTTTGTCGCCGGCATGGTCGCTGGTGTCTGATTCTGCCCAGCGGGTATTGCTGCAAGACGCGTTTGAAAAAATGATAAATTCGCCATCTGATGGTGCGCGGGTATACGATGCGTTTTCGCACATCGTTGGTCGTGTCTCGGAAACCTATATGTCCGAATTGTTGGGGGTGTTAAGCTCTCAGTATAAACAGTTTTTTCAGATCAAGAACCTTGACAATTATCGCGAATACTTTATTGATACGACGCGCAAATTTTTAAATTTGGATACGGTGCCGCATTTTGATTTTTGCCAAACGGAGCTGGAAAAAATCATTGAAATTGCGATTGAGGAACAAAAAAACGCAAAAAAGCCGGTAAGTTACTTGGACAAAGTTATTAACTTAACGAAACAGTATATTGACAATACTATTGATTTTGAAAAATACAAAACTTCATATCTGACGTCGACTGGTGCGCCACAACAGAACGTGTCCAAAAAAGAATATCTGGCGTCAGAACAGATGCGCGTTTATGAAATCGATCAATACAATTCAAATCAAATGCTGTTCAATGACACGCTTGCGTTATTTGATTTGGCGGCGGCTTTTGCCGACGAATATCGGGCTATTAAGCGATCGCGCAATTTGCTGGATTTTGAAGATTTGATTTTATACACCCGCAAACTGTTTTCTGACAAAGCGACCATGGGGTGGGTGTTGTCTCAGCTGGATTTATCGCTTTCGCACATATTGCTGGACGAAGCTCAAGATACGTCACCCGCCCAGTGGGATATCATGTTAATGCTGTCGGGCGATTTTTTTGCGGACGGGAACACCGCCCAGGATGTGCATTCGTTGTTCGTTGTTGGCGATTCTAAGCAGTCTATCTATGGATTCCAAGGGGCCGACCCGCGCGCATTCGCGACCAGTCGCGACGCTATTTCTGCCCAGATTTCAGAAAACCTACGTTCATTTGCAGAAATTCCCTTGGCGCAAAGTTTTCGGTCAACTGCACCAATATTATATGCCGTAGACAGATTTTTTTCAGACGCCCAGGTTATGGAGATATCGAATTTTGCCAATAATGTGCACAAATGCTTTCGCGCATCTGCACCTGGCGCAATTGAATTGCATCGCCTGACATCCAAGCTGGAAAATGATGTGTCGCTGAAACAGTATCTGGATGGAATTGCGGACAAAATAAAATCAATAATAGACGCTGGGCGCTTTACTGCCGGCGATATCATGGTGTTGGTGCAACAGCGCAACCCAATGGCGGGCTATTTGGGGCTTGCGTTAAAGCGGCGTGGAATCGATGTCGCAGGCAGCGACCGTATCGTCCTGCCAGAATTTCCGGCGGTGCGCGACTTGCTGAATTTGGTTCGCTGGTGCCTTAACCCTGCAGATGATTATAGTTTGTGTTGCGTGTTAAAAAGCCCGATTTATCGTTTGAATGAACGTAATATTTTTAAATTGTGCAAATTGAAAAATGATGCAAATCAGGGGCGGGCGCGTACGGATTCAGATTCAATTCCAGTTACGGTTTATGAGATATTACAGGATGAACATCCTGACATTTACAAAAATTTATCAGAAATATTATCGCACTCAAAAGTCATGGCGCCGTATACATTTTTTGATTCTGTTTTAAACTCTGGCGGTGTCCGCGATAGCTTTATATCTGCACTGGGGGAACAGGTAATAGACCCATTGGCGGAATTTATGACTATATGTTTGGCGTACGAACGCACACAGCCCGGAACATTGTTTCAGTTTTTGAAATGGTTTATCACCGGTGGCAGCGAAATCAAACGTGACATGGATGCATCAAATGGCGTCCGTATTGTCACCGTCCATGGCAGCAAAGGACTGGAATCACCTGTTGTTTTTC
The DNA here is from genome assembly GCA_017383325.1 of Alphaproteobacteria bacterium. The sequence continues at coordinate 6,514 of JAFNYG010000053.1, forward strand.
TGATTGATACTGTGCGAACGCCCAAGGATGAAGATATTTTACCGATACCATCTTTGGATGTTTCGCCCGTATGGCTGTGGGCGCCACGTGGCGACGTTAGCACCTGTCGTGCAGACGCGTCCGACGCATTAAACAAAAAACGTATTGCAGAATACTACAGGTTACTGTATGTGGCGATGACGCGTGCACGTGATGAACTGTACATCCATGGATACACGCCGAACAAAAATTCTGCCCAGAATGCATGGCACACACAGCTGTGGCGTGTGTTTGGATCAAACGAACAAAACGATGAATATATCAGGATAACAAATGACGACATTGCATAAAATTTTATCGGCATGTGATTCTGCGCAATACGCAACGTATGCGGGGCAAAAAATGCACAGTCGCCTGCAACGTGTATTCATAGATGGCGACAATAGTTCAGGCGACCCAGAAATTGTAAACAAAATAAAATCTGTTCCTGGGCTGGCATTATTTTTTTCTGCAAAATCAAGAACAGAGCTGCCAATTGCGGGCACAATAAACGGTCGTTTTATCAGCCGCAGAATAGACCGTGTCACAATCGACAATTCTGCCAAACGCATAAGTATTCTGGACTATAAAACAGATCGCGATTGCAACGCGTATCACAGCAAATACGTTTTTCAAATACACGAATATGCGCGCCTGTTGCAGACCATTTATCCAGGCTATAAAATTGATTGTTATATATTGTGGACACACGATTTTTTGCTGGAAAACATACCATTAAAAAGTCTATAATTCACGCATGTTAATTGGACTGCAAATATCAAATATAGTATTGATTGAAAAACTGGCCCTTGAATTTGGGCGTGGCCTGAACGTATTAACCGGGGAAACCGGCGCAGGGAAAAGTATTTTGTTAGATGCTTTGTCCCTGGCGTTGGGGGCACGTTCTGATACTGGCCTGATACGACATGGTTGTGCCATGGCTTCTGTTGTGGCTGAATTTGATTGCGCCCCGGACATCGTCACAGACATATTGTCCGAATATGATATCGATTGTTCGGACGGCCTTATATTGCGTCGCACACTGGGCACAGACGGTAAAAGCAAGGCCTGGATAAACGACATCCCTGTATCTGTAAAGACCTTAAAAACAATAGGGGACACTTTGGTCGAAGTTCACGGCCAATTCGCCAACCATACATTGTTAAATCAATCTATGCATCGTTCGACGTTGGATTTGTTCGCGACGAATAACGTGTCTGGATACGACAAATTATTATCAAATGTAAAAAATGCATATTCTGCATATCGCGATGCTGAAAGACGTTTAAATGAATTGCAAGACATCTTGTCGCGCAGCGAATCTGACCGCGAATTTTTGGAACACAACATTGCCGAATTGGAACGGTTGGCGCCACAACCCGGCGAAGAAGCGGAACTGGCTGCGCGTCGTGCGAATCTGATGAACGCAGAAAAGAATGCTGCGATTTTAGCCGAAGCGCTTGAGGCTCTGGCCCCGCGCGGCAACTCTTTGGACGCCCAACTGTTTAATGTCGCGCATATTCTGCAACGCATTCGTGGTGACGAAAATCCATATTCAGAACAAATCGATCGTTTGTACAGTTTGGCCGATGGTATCGCAGAAATAACGCAAAGTTTAACGCCTGAGATTGCCGACACAGAAAACATGGACGCCATAGAAGAACGCTTGTTTGCAATTCGTGCTGCTGCGCGCAAACATCGCGTTTCTGCCGATGATTTATCAAACGTTCTGGACGAAATGACCCGGCAATTAAATGCCATCGATAATTCTGACGCAGAATTAAAAAAGATGTCCACCATTGTCGATGCATGTCGCAAAGATTTTCTTGGTGCGGCAAATGCATTGTCCGACGCGCGACGTAATGCCGCGGACGATTTGCGGCTAAGGCTGCTGTCTGAATTGCCTGATTTAAAATTGGGGTCGGCTGATTTTTGTGTTGAACTGACCGACTGTGCGCCGTGTGCTCACGGCACAAACGACGTTACATTTATGATAAAAACAAACCCAGGCGCACCATTTGCGCCACTGCACCGTGCGGCGTCTGGTGGGGAATTGGCACGTTTGATGTTGGCCATGCGCGTTGTTTTGGCGGGTAAAAACGACATGCATACATTTGTTTTTGACGAAGTTGACACAGGCATCAGTGGCGCCACCGCCGCCGCGGTTGGTGCGCGTTTAAATCGATTGGCTGCATCTAATCAGGCATTGGTAATTACGCATTCAGCCCAGGTTGCAGGTTTCGCCAATAAACATTTCAAGATTTCAAAAAGCGTCACAGACAATATAACAAAAACTTCGGTCTGTGAAATAACTGGCACCGATCGCATAAACGAGGTTGCGCGTATAATCAGTGGCGCAGAAATAACAGATGAATCCATCACAATGGCAAAAACATTAATTATAAACCAGTTATCGTGACGCATTCTGTCGGAAAAAATCCAGTATATCATTTTGCGCATTTTCCCAATTTATATCGAACAGCAAATCATGTTTAACGTTCGTATATATAATCAGCGTCAATTTGCGTAAATCTGATGTTTTATATGCATTATACAAATTGCGTCCCAGTTTACCCTTTTGTGCGGCAACGTCATCCCCATTGCTTATCACCAACAACGAAGTCTCGTTTACTTTATTACAATCAGATTGCAGCATATTTTTAAACAACGAATAATAAAATCCGTTTGAAAAGCATTTATGGCGATGTTGCATTATTTGGTGTTTAACATCTTCATGGCCATTATATTTTGTTTTATATGGCCCTGAAATTATCCCAGGCACCGGCATCCATGCTTCAATAAGTTTTGCATCCGACCTGGCGCCACGCAAACACTTGCCCGCCCACGCGACATATTTTGCAATCATCAAAGCGCCGCGTGAATATCGTGCGCGCCCCGTCACGCATACCCCAGCAGAATACATCTTGGTCTGTGCCAGCATTTTTCGCGCAATAAAACCACCATATCCATATCCGAACAGATACACAGGCAACCTATATTTTGTTTTCAGGTATTTTAATATCTCTAATTCATCCAAGACGGTATCGTTAAAAACATCTTTATGTTTGTATGTGCCGTCTTCTATTTTTGCTGTTCGACCATGTCCGCGATGATCGTCACCACAG